>CAIYAN010000205.1 GCA_903924185.1 uncultured Opitutia bacterium
AAGCTCGTCGGTGGAGACGTCTGCCGCACCGCACCGGGCACCTTCAGCGCCACGCTCGCGGTCCAAGGCTTCGCCTACCGGGTGCTCACCCGTCGCACCGCGCAAGTCGGCGATGTGCTCTTTGTCACCGGCCACCTCGGTGGCTCGATCTACGGACACCACCTCAACTTCAAGGCACGCCTCACCGAAGGCGAATGGCTCTGTGCCCAAGGCGCCGTCACTGCGTGCACCGACCTCTCGGATGGCCTTGGTAAAGACTTACCCGGCCTGCTCGGCCCCAAACTGGACGCACTGGTAGACCTGAAAAAGCTGCCTATCTCCGAGGCTGCCACCAAGCTCGCTCGCCAAGATGGCAAGCCGGCCGTCGAGCACGCCCTGCAGGATGGCGAAGACTACGAGCTCCTCTTTACGGTGCGCGCCGACCAAGCCGACTTCATCGCGGCGACCTTTACTAAAACCTTCCCAGGCACTCCGCTGGCCACCATCGGCACCATCGCCAAGGGCAACGGTCGGCTCTGCGACGCCGCCGACCAGCAGCCCATCAAAGCCCAAGGATTCAGCCACTTCGGCTAAGCCTTAGACTCGGCCGCTAGAGCTTAAACTGGCGGATGATAACGAAGAGCGCAAAGATCAGCGAACAACCCGCGAAGGTCACCGTCGTCGTCTCATAGGTGGAGAGCAGTTTCAGGACCTGATCGAGCAACGTGATACAATCCTTGGTATCACGCTCGGCATTAATGAGCGCGGCGACTGCCTTATTAGCGGTCTCCTCGACCTTCTTATTATCCGACTTCGTGCCCTCATCCGTAATCAGGACCACGGCCGTCTCGGTCGACTTCATCGCCTTGCGGTAGGCATCCACGGAGGACTGAATGTTGACGGTGGCGCCGCGGACGCGCTCGGTGGTGTCCTTGAGCTCATGGCTGAACCATAGCCCAGCGAGGGAGACGAGGAGCGTCACCACGGTCATGCCGACGATGCCGGCTTCGGCTTGAACTAGGCCAGTCCTAGGGGTTCGACGTCTGGAACGGGTGGCACTCATAGTTGGGTGGGTTTCATATTAAAGGGATTAGCGCGGTTTACGCCGAGAGGGCTTGGGGATCGGGACTGCGGCCTCCGGATTCTTGGGCTTAGAACGCTTGCGCCCCGAGGAGCGCTTTCGGCCACGGCCCTTGGACTTCTTGTCCTTGATGCCGAGCTTGGCCTTAATGTTGGCGGAAATCCAGTCGACGAGCTCAGGCGCCAGCGCACCGGTCAGGCCTTGAATGATCGCCTTATTGATCGCGGACATCTCCCACTGGTAGGTGACAAAGAACGCGATAATAGCGAAAAGGGCGGCCGCGAGAATGTGCTTTGCGGAACGCCGCCAGTTAGCGTCCGCAGCGTCGTCGATGAGTAACCGACCCACCATCGCGGCGGCGCCAATGAGGGAGACAATCCAGCCGCCTTTTTGGAACGCGAGAATTGCGCCCTGAAAGTTATTCGTCACCGCATTCGGGTCCTTGACGGCCTTGACCGCTTCGACGGCGACATCCGCTAAAATAACGTCTAACGTCAGCATGTGCCTACCTCTCTAGCCGCCACGGCGTAGCCCGAAACAGGCGAAGGGATGGAACAAGGGGCAAGCACGCGAAGAGGAAGGCGACTATTCCGCCTAGGGCAGTCCAGTCGACTTCTATAATTTATACGAAATGCCCGCCCCGACTCAATCCTCAACCACCACTCACTGAGACTGTCGGCGGGCCGGGCGACCC
>CAIYAN010000206.1 GCA_903924185.1 uncultured Opitutia bacterium
CAGATCAATGGGACCTCTGGCTACGAAGAAGCTGCCGCTCAAGGGCTGGTCGCCGGGGTTAACGCCGCCTGTAGGGTCCAAGGCTTGACTCCGATGGTCATTGGGCGCGACGAGGCCTATATTGGGGTCCTCATCGATGACTTGGTATCTAAAGGCACCCAAGAGCCTTACCGCATGTTCACGAGCCGGGCCGAATACCGCCTTTTATTCAACCACGGCAGCGCTGAACTCCGCCTAAAGTCCAAAATTGCAGATTACGGCCTCGTCCCGGCTGCTCGTTTAGCCCGAATTGAATCCAAGGCCACCCAAGTCGCACATTGGACCGAATACCTTGAAAAGATCGCCATCAGCGGCGGACTAGCCGGCGATGTGCTCCGAAGAAATGTTGAAGGCATGCCGACGGACCTGCCGCCGAGCTTCCTGGCTGAAACCCCCGAGGTCCGAGCCGAAGTCATGTATCGCGTCAAATACCGAGGTTACTTGGATCGCGAACGCCGATCCGCCCGCAAGCTCCACGACCTTGAATCCTTTAAGGTGCCGGCAAACTTTGACTTCCTAAAGGCCTATGGACTGCGGATTGAGGCGCGTCAGAAGCTCCAGGCCATTCAGCCCCAGACCCTCGGCCAAGCGAGCCGGATCAGTGGCGTGAACCCAGCGGACATCTCTTTGTTGATGGTTTTATTTAGAGCGCAGAAGAGTGCGTAAGGGCAGGGCGGGGTGGCGATGTTCTACGTGGAACAGTGCCCATGTAACACTTGTGCCTTAGGCGTGAAACAATCAGGTGACGATATGTTTTAAGTATATAATCATCATAGGTTTATGTAAATTAAAACCCTCCGTAACCCAATCGCCTTAATTGACACCTAAATCTGGCGCTCGTGGCGATTCCGTCGTTATTTCTATCTATGGCCACTCAAGACGCTGAACACCTCAAACGCATCCTCGTCGTAGACGATGAGACGGATGTCACCGAGCTCTTAGATTATAAATTCCGCCAGGCCGGGTACGCAGTCCGCAGTTTAAATGATCCGCTCCGGGCCATCGGCCTCGCGCGCGACTTCCGCCCAGACCTTATCATCTTGGATGTCATGATGCCCGAACTCACGGGCGTACAGTTGCTCCGCATGGTTCGGGCGGATGCCTTACTACAAGACACCCCTGTTATTTTTCTGACCGCGAAAGGGGAGACCGCCGACAAAGTGCGCGGCCTGGAGTCGGGCGCCGACGATTACGTCACCAAGCCGTTTGACGTGCGTGAACTCATGCTCCGCGCGCAGGCCTTACTCAGACGCGCTAAATCCGCCGCGGCCAAGCCCTCAACCCGGCTCGCCGCAGGAGCGCTCCTGCTCGACATCGAGCGGCATGAAGTCACCGCCGCCGGGAAGCCCCTCGAATTAACGGCCACGGAATTCAAGTTACTACGCCTCCTCTTAGAGCGTAAAGGCCGGGTACAGTCCCGCGAAGAACTCCTCTCCGACGTCTGGAATTATTCGCCCGACTTAGAAACGCGTACGGTCGACACGCACGTCCGCCGTCTCCGTGAAAAACTCGGGCCCTCGGGTGATGTCATCGAGACGGTCCGCGGGGTCGGCTATCGCGTAACGGGATGAGTGCTTTGCACTCGCACCGGACGACGACCACTCGCACGCTCTGAGGTCGATGAGCTGGCTTCCTTGGATGATACTCGCCATCGGGCTTGGCCTGGTTGGTTGGTGCGTCGCCGAACTGGGCCACTGCCTCCGTTGGTGCCGACGCTCGCTGCTGAGTGGAGGAACCGAGGGAAGGCCGCAGGGCTGGTTAATCCGTTGGCTCTCGCTGGATGACCTCTTTACGGCAATCGAAGGACGCACGTTAACCGAAGAGGAGATCCGTTCGGCGGCGGCTAAGCGCGTGAATGCACTCTTGGCCCCACTGACGGACGCCGTGCTCGTCGTCGACGCTCAGGACCGCCTCCGGCTAGCGAATCCCGCAGCGAACGCATTGTTTGGCTTATCCGATGCTGAACTGGGCGCATCCATCGTGCCGTTGGTGCGGAGCGCTGATTTCATCGAACTGATTCGGCAAGTGCGCCGCGAGGGCAGGGCGGGGGAGACGATCTTACTGCACCGGGCGCCGCTCGCTGACGCGTGGATTCAAGCCGCCGGGGCGCGTACCGACCCCGAAGCCTTCGGCGAAGGCGCG
>CAIYAN010000207.1 GCA_903924185.1 uncultured Opitutia bacterium
GGTCATCGCCTGGTCTCGGGTGACGTCGCCCTCCGCCTTCCCCTGCATTGAGCCGATAATAGCCGGCGCGCGAAACTCGCCGCCTAGGTCAATGATGGCGCGGATAAACTCGCGGGCCTGCTGGCGAATCGCTGGGTCTGCGTGCGTCAGGTGCCACTTATGAACGAGCCAACCACCACCCGTGCCGAAGGCCGCGGCCGATAGGCTATGCCGCTTCAGGAGCGCGTGGAGCATCGGACGATCAATCGATGCGGCTGAAGGCGCAAAGATCTCGATGGCGTCAAAGCCCAGCTTGGCCGCCGAGGCCGCGGCGGACTCCAAGCCGTCCCAATAGACGAAGGGCCCCCCTTTGGCTTGGGCGACGAGGGAAACCGTGATCGCAGATTTAATCACAAGGGAACTTTGCCTACACCCTGAAGGTGGGGCAAGTTCCGCTTAAACGACTTTAAACGAAAAACGGGGCTTACTCCGTCATGCCCTGCGAGGAGCGGCCCTTAACGAGGCGCTGCACCAAGGCGAAACGGAGAATCTGCTCCATCTTCGCGATTTCGACTGGGTCGATGTCCTTCTGGCCACGGGCAGCCTCCACCGCTTCACGGGCGCGTGCTTCCGCAGTTTCGACGGCCTTAAGGTCAATCTTGGCTTCGTCGATGGCCGCTTCGGTCACGACCGAAACCTTATCGGAAACGACGCGCACGAAGCCTTGGTCGATGGCGAGCCGGCTAACCTTGCCGTCCAACGTCACCAAGACCTCGCCGGCAGCGATAATCGCGGTGATCGGTTGGTGGCCGGGGAGAATACCGATGGTGCCCATGGCGGTAGGCAGGGTCACGCCATCCGCCGTGCCTTCATAGGCGCGGCGATCTGGGGTGACGATTTCGACCGTGAGGGGCATCGGGGCTTATTTCTTGGACTTACCAGCAGCTTCGAGGACCTCATCGATACCGCCCTTCATGTAGAAGTCGTTTTCGTTTACGTGGTCGAGCTCGCCAGTGAGAATCATTTCGAAGCCGCGCAAGGTGTCTTCGAGGGCGACGTACTTACCGGGCGAGCCCGTGAAGATTTCAGCCACGTGGAACGGCTGCGAGAGGAACTTCTGAATCTTACGAGCACGGAAGACGACGAGCTTGTCCTCTGGGGAGAGTTCGTCGAGGCCGAGAATCGCGATGATGTCCTGCAGGTCCTTATAGCGCTGCAGAATACCCTGCACACCACGGGCCACGCGGAAGTGGCGTTCACCGACGACTTCCGGCGCGAGCGCGGTCGAGGTCGAGGAGAGCGGGTCGACGGCCGGGTAGATCCCGAGCTCCGCGATGCGGCGCTCGAGCACGACGGTGGAGTCAAGGTGCGCGAAGGTGTTGGCGGGAGCTGGGTCGGTCAAGTCGTCCGCCGGGACGTAGACGGCCTGGAAGGACGTGATGGAACCCTTCTTGGTCGAGGTGATACGTTCCTGAAGGTTGCCCATTTCAGAAGCGAGCGTCGGCTGGTAACCCACCGCGGAGGGGGAGCGACCGAGGAGTGCAGACACTTCGGAGCCGGCCTGCGAGAAACGGAAGACGTTGTCGACGAAGAGGAGCACGTCGCGGTTCTGCTCATCGCGGAAGAATTCGGCCATCGCGAGGGCGGAGAGAGCCACGCGCATACGGGCACCGGGCGGCTCATTCATCTGGCCATACACGAGGGCGACCTTGGACTTCGAGAGGTCCTTCTGGTCGATCACGCCCGCTTCGGACATTTCGTGGTAAAGGTCATTGCCTTCACGGGAGCGCTCTCCGACGCCGGCGAAGACGGAGAAACCGCCCTGCTTCATCGCGATGTTATTGATGAGTTCCATGATGACGACGGTCTTGCCGACGCCAGCACCACCGAACGCACCAACCTTACCGCCCTTGACGAAGGGACAGATGAGGTCGATGACCTTGATGCCCGTGCCGAGGAGCTCGGCGGACGTGGACTGCTCAGTGAGGGGCGGCGGCTGACGGTGGATCGGGTAGCGCTTGGTGTGCTCAACCGGACCGCGTTCGTCCACGGCGTCGCCAGTGACGTTAAAGATGCGGCCGAGGACGCCGTTGCCGACGGGCACGGTGATCGGGGCACCGGTATCGACGGCGGCGCCACCGCGCACAAGGCCTTCGGTGGAGGTCATCGCGACGGCACGGACGAGCCCGTTACCGAGGTGCTGTTGGACCTCAAGGATGAGGCGCGTGTCCTTACCTTCGACCTTATAGTCGATCTGGATCGCGTTGTAGATCTCGGGGACCTTATCGACAGGGAATTGGACGTCGACGACGGCGCCGAGGACCTGGGTGATCGTTCCTTTAGTGCTCATGATATTTGTAGAAGTGGGTGGGGGTGAAAATTACTGGGCGGCAGCGCCGGCGGTGAGCTCCAGGATTTCCTGGGTGATCGCCGCCTGACGGGCCTTATTATATTCGAGGGAGAGGGCGGCACCGATTTTCTTGGCGTTGTCGGTGGCGGCCTTCATGGCGACCATGCGCGAGCTGAACTCGGAGGCCTTGGACTCGAGGACCGCCTGGTGCACGGCCTGCTTGAAGAAGAGGGCTGGAAGTTGGTTGAGAATCTCCGCGGCGGAGGGCTCAAAGAGCATATCGCGCTCGTCGGCTTCGATCTTAGGCTCGGGCAGGCCGAGCTTGGCGCGGAATTCGCGTGCCTGGTTCACGAGGCTGTCGGCTGGCAGGAGCTGCTGGACGCGCGGGGTCTGCACCATCGTGTTCTTAAAGTGAGCGAACAAGACCTCGACGGTGTCGACGGTGCCTTCGCTAAAAGCCTTCAAGAGATACTCGGCGGCTGGGCGGACTTCGTTGAAGTTTGCGCGGTCGGTGACGGGGAAGTCGGCGAGGACCTTGCGGCCGGAGCGGGCGAGGGCTTGGGCGCCCTTGCGGCCGATACAAACGAAGACGGCGTTTTGCTGTTCAGCGGCCAGACGGATGAGGTTGCCGTTGAGGGCGCCCGCCATGCCCTTGTCGGGCGTGACGAGAAGAATACCACGGACCTTGACGGTGCGCTTCGTGAGGAGTGGGTGGGTAAACTCTCCGACCTTAGCTTGCGCGGTGTCGAGGATTTCACCGAGGAGCTCAGCGTAAGCACGACCCGCACGGGCCGCATCCTGGGCGCGCTTCATCTTCGACGACGCCACGAGCTGCATGGCTCGAGTGATCTGGCCAGTGCTCTTAACCGATTTGATTCGGTTACGGATCTCGCGGAGTCCTTTAGGCATGAAGCGTGTCGGTTAGCGGAAAGAAGGGAACGGGAGGCCTTAGGCCTTGAAGCTACGGCGCCAGGTTTCGCAGGCGGACTTCAGTTCGGCTTCGCCGTCCTTCTCAATCTTGCTGCCACCGCGGATCTTGGCGAGGACGCCAGGCTTAGCGGTTTCGAGGTGGGCCTGCAGCGATGCGGAGGCGGCTTGGACGGACTTGACGGGCAAGTCATTGAAGAAGCCGTTCTGCATGGCCCAGATGATGCCGCACTGGATTTCAGCGGACTTCGGGGCGGTCGGGGGCTGCTTAAAGAGTTCCACGAAGCGGTCACCCTTATCGAGGATCGCCTTGGTCTGGGCATCGAGGTCGGAACCGAACTGGGCGAACGCCGCGAGTTCACGGTAGTTGGCGAGCTCACCCTTAACCTTACCAGCGACCTGCTTGAAGGCCTTGATCTGCGCGGCGGAACCGACGCGCGAGACGGAGAGACCGACCGAGACGGCCGGGCGGATGCCTTGATTGAAGAGGTCAGTCTGGAGGAAGACCTGGCCATCGGTGATCGAGATCACGTTGGTCGGGATGTAGGCCGAGACGTCGCCCGCCTGCGTTTCAATGATCGGCAGAGCGGTGAGCGAGCCCTTACCAGCGAGACGCGCGGAGCGCTCGAGAAGGCGGGAGTGGAGGTAGAACACGTCGCCTGGGTAGGCTTCGCGGCCGGACGGACGCTTCAGAATGAGCGAGATCTGGCGGTAGGCGGCGGCGTGCTTAGAAAGGTCATCGTAAACGATGAGTGCATCCTGGCCGTTTTCCATGAACCACTCGCCGATGGCGGTGCCGGAGAAAGGCGCGAAGACTTGGTTAGCGGCGTTGTCGGCGGCCGAAGCGGCGACGACAACGGTGAACTCCATGGCGCCAGCCTTTTCGAGCGTACCGATGGTGCGGGCGATGGAGGAGTTCTTCGTGCCGATGGCGACGTAGATGGAGTACACCGGGCGGAAATTAGCGTCGCCCGACGCGAGGCCGACGCGGTTCGCGTTGGCCTGGTTGATGATCGTGTCGATCGCGATGGTGGTCTTGCCGGTCGCGCGGTCACCGATGATGAGTTCGCGCTGGCCACGGCCAATCGGGATCATGGCGTCGATGGCCATGATGCCGGTCTGCATCGGCTGGTCGACGGACTTACGAGGGATGATGCCCGGGGCGATCTTTTCGACTGGGTAACGCTCGGAGGAAACGATCGGGCCCTTACCGTCAAGCGGGTTACCGAGGGCGTCGACGACGCGGCCGAGGAGGCCCTTTCCCACAGGAATGGAAAGGAGGCGACCGGTGGTCTTCGCTTCCATGCCTTCCTTGAGGCTGGAGATGTCGCCCATGATGACGCAGCCGACGGTGTCTTCGGCGAGGTTGAGCGCGACGCCTTGGAGGCCGCCCGGGAGCTCGATCATTTCGTTCATCATGACGCCGGAGAGGCCGTCGATGGAGGCGACACCGTCCGCGAGGGAAACGATGGTGCCGACGTTGGACTTGCCGGCGCGGGTATCAAGGCCGGCGATGGCTTTCTGGATCTGGTCGATCGCGTTGCTCATTGTATTTGGTAAAGCGGGTTAAGGTTTAAGGGGATATTTTAGGAAAGGGACTTGGCGAGGTTGGCCAGGCGGAGCGAGGCCGAGAGGTCGGTCACGTCGTCGGCGACGCGGACACGGAAGCCGGCGAGGAGGGCGTCATTACGACGCGTCACGGGGCGGATGGTGCGGCCGAGGGACTTAGAGAAGTGCGCCGCGATGGCGTCGGCTTCGGACGCGGACAACGGACCCGCATGCTCGATGCGGGCTTCGCCACGGGCGAGCTCGCGACGAACGTTCGTGAGGTAAGCGCGGAGCAACGGACGGAGCTGGTGCGCCGAGCGGGACTTCTCCAGAGCGGCCAGCACGGCGCCTACCAATTCAGACGAGACCACGCCGGCCTCTAAAGAGAGGGCGAGGAGGCGCTTGGCTTCGGCTCGGACGGAGGCGGCGGACATCGGAAAGAAAAGGGCTTAGCGGGCGAGCTGCTTGACGGCAGCTTCGTTGAGGCGACCGCGCGTGGCGTCATCGAGGTTCTGCTCAAGGACCTTGGCGGCGGTTTCGACGACGAGTCGGGAGACTTCACCGCGGACTTCGTTCATCATCTTCACGCGGTCGGCTTCAATGGCGGCCTTGGCCTTGGCGATGACTTCCGTCTGCGCGGCGGTGGCTTCGGCCTTGGCGGCTTCGACGGCAGCCTTGGCGGCGTTACGGGCGTCGGCGAGCATCTTGGCCGCTTCGTCGGAGGCGGCGTTTAACTTAGCGTCGGAAGCCTTCTGGGCTTCGGCGAGGCGCTGGGTCGCGGCTTGGGCATCGGCGAGACCCTTTTCGATGAGGCGGTTACGTTCTTCCATCTGGCCGAGGGCCGGCTTGATGGCGAAGCGATAGAGGATGAAAGCCAGGATCGAGAAGTTGATCAGCTGGATGAGGAGGTGCGGGCCATCGACGCCGAAGCTACCGAAGAGCTGGATGATGGTGTCGGCGGGGTTGGTGGCGGGGGCCACCGGAGCGGCGCCGGCAGCGGCCTTAGCGGCGGCAGGAGCGGCGTCGGCGGCGAGGAGTGCGGAGAGGAAGGTCATAGGGAGGACTTTGAAAGGGAGGAGATTGATCAGCGCTGGGAAAGAGAAGTGGCGGGCCCCTTGCGGGGCCGCGCCACGTGACCGATTACTTCGCGAGGAAGATCGCGTAGAACGCGACGGCTTCAGCGAGAGCCATGCCCAGAATAGACTGGACGAGGATCTTGCCCGAAGCATCGGGATTGCGACCCACGGACTCAACGGCCTTGGCGCCAACGAGACCCACGCCGATAGCGGCAGCGAGACAGCCGGCAGCGGCAGGGAGGGAACCAGTGATTTCAGCGATGATCATGTGTGTTTATGTTTTGGTTTTTTCTCAGCGGACTGCGTGGGGGACTCCCAGCAAATCACCCGCCTTGAAAGCGAAAGGGGTTAGTGAGCGTGCTCCTCGTCGTGGCCACCTTCGTGGTTACAGATGAGGCCGATGTAGACGGCGGAGAGTAGCGTGAAGACGAAGGCCTGAATGAGACCCACGAGGACTTCGAGGAGGCCAGCAATAGCGGGAACGACGTACGGGGCGATGCCACCGAGCGAGTGGATGAGGTTTTCGCCACCGAAGACGTTACCGTAAAGTCGGAACGACAGGGAAATCAGGCGGAAGGCAATGGAGACGACCTCGATACCACCGACGCCGACGAAGATGAAGCTAAGCATAATCCACATACCCCAGCCGATTTCCTTCCGGTCAGCCTTATTTCCGAAGAGGTCGAAGATGAGTACCTTGAGGCCAGCGTAGCGTAGCACGAAGTAGGTCCACGCGAGGAAAGAGATGATCGACAGCGCGAGCGTGGTGTTGAGGTCGGAATTGGCCGGACGAATCGCTTCAAGCCAGTGGCCGTCGTGGGAATATCTAATCGTCCCAACGCCAGGTAGCAGGCCACTCCAGTTCATCAGCAAGATGAAGACGAAGAAACCGCACAGCAACGGGAAGGTTTTTCCAATCATCTGCTTACCAACAATCGGTTCGAGCGCGTCGCGCAGGCCCTGCGCCATGCCTTCGACAACGGCTTGGCCCTTACCAGGGATTAACTTTGGGGTCCCCACGGCGAGGCGGACCGCGATGATAATGAGGGCAGCGATGATCCAGGTGGTAAGGATCGAGTTCGAAATCGGGAAGCCCGCGATGGTGAAGAGATCCGTGGCCGTGGGGCTCACGCCTTCGGAGCTAGCGAAAACGAACGCCGGAGCTAAGAGACTAATAAGGGAAAGTGAGCGCATTAGACGCAGGAAAAGGTTTGTGAATGATTCCTAGCAGGATGGTCAACCCCCTGCACAGAACTATGTCCAGAGTAAGCCGCCAGAGGGGGCATCATTAGCAACACTAATCTAGGCGGGGACTAGGGGGCGAGGCGGGTAATCTGCCAACTACCGTCCTTCTTTACATAGATGAAGCGATCGTGGAGGCGGTTGAGCCGGCCTTGCCAGAACTCAAAATGGTCGGGAATCACGCGGTAACCGCCCCAATTAGTGGGCTTGGGGACCTGGCCTTCGGGGTATTGGGCCTTCAACTCAGCCAACCGGGACTCCAAGTGCTGGCGATCGGGGATAAACTGGCTCTGGTCGGAGGCCAGGGCGCCTAGCTGGCTACCGTAGGGGCGCCGGGCGAAATAAGCCACGGATTCTTCTTCTGAAGTCTTTACCACAGAGCCACTTATGTGAACCTGTCGCTCGAGGGAGAACCAGGGAAACACGAGGGCAATCCGGGGTTCGCGCTCCATGTGACCGCCTTTGCGGCTATGGTAATTAGTAAAGAAGGAGAAGCCAGCCTCGTCGGCGGCCTTAAGTAAAACCGTACGGGAGGTCGGGGCACCGGAGTCGTCGATGGTCGACAGAACCATGGCGTTGGGTTCGTTGACCCCCGCATCCTTGGCCTGATGGAACCACGCCTTGAATTGCGCAAGGGGGCAATCGAGCAACTCGTGCCGATCCAAGCCGTGGGTAGCGTACTCCTTACGCAGTTCCGAAAGGTCCATGACCACACCCTAGGAAACTAGGCCGACTTCGCAAGCGTAGCCTCCCTTCCCTCTCGCCAGACCCCCACCGGCGTTCAGGTTAGAAGCCGTGAACCTCGTCCTGATTACGGAGCCTGAAGTCAGCGCGGGTCTTCCCCTGGCCGACGCCCGGACCACCCACCTCCTCGGGACGGTCGGCCTCCGCGTGGGTCAAACGTTCCATGTCGGCATCGCCGGTGGCTTGCGGGGCCTCGCCACGGTTACGGCGACGGCCCCCTTCCTCCGCTTCTCGGTCGTCTGGGAAAAGTCCGTACAAACTCGCTTGCCCCTGACGGTGCTGATCGGGCTGCCTCGTCCGCAGACGGCCAAAAAAGTCTTACATGACCTCGCCAGCCTCGGTGCCACCCGCCTGATCTTCTTCGAGGCGGACAAGGGTGATCCCGGATATCTCGCGAGCTCTTTATGGAAGGACGGTGAATACCTGGAGTACCTGCGTAAGGGCACGGAACAAGCCTGCTCTACGCTCGTTCCTACCGTCGACCGCGTGGCTTCGCTCGCCGAAGCCCTCGCCCAGTTACCCGCCGAAGGTTGGAAGGTCGCGTTGGATCCTTACGAAGCGACCGGTGCGCTGGGCGAATCCCCTCCGGGTTCGGCGCCCGCAAGCATCCTCGCCATCGGCCCCGAAAGGGGTTGGTCGGATAAAGAGCGTGCGCTGCTCCGCACCCAAGGCTTTAGCCTGCACCACCTCGGCGACCGCATCTTGCGCGTCGAAGCCGCCTGCCTCGTCGGGGGCGGTCTCATGCTCGCGCACCTGCGCGCGTGGCAAGCGCACCGCGCGCTGGGCTGATTACTCGCCGGCCTGACGGACTAAAATCGAGGCCGCCGGCTGGCCTTTACCTTTGCCAATGACCTTACGAAGTTTCCAGCCCGCCGGCACCGGAACTTCAAATCCCCCCGGGGCTTCGAGGATCACGCGGACGTGCGCCCCAGCAGCGGCTGCGCCCACGGCATTCGCGACGATGTCCTCCGCGCGGGTCTCCCAGAGTTCCCAAGGCGGATCCGCAAAGACCAAGTCGAAGCTACCGGCGTTCGCCACGGGCTTCGTCGCGTCGCCAGTGATGGCGGTAAAGGGTAAAGCAGCCGCGCCCATCGATTTCGCCACTGCGGCGGCATTCGCCTGCATATCCGCGCCCGCCTGTAAGTCCACACAGGTCGCCGAAGCGGCACCGCGACTTAGCGCTTCCAAGCCATAGGCACCAGTGCCCGCAAAGAGGTCGAGGACGTGTGTGCCTGGTACGAAAGCCGCCAAGGAATTGAAGACGGCCTCGCGGATGTAATCCGTCGCCGGGCGTACCCCTCCTTTCGCGGGAACGCGAAGCGGAATTCCGCGAGCTAGGCCTCCGGTGACGCGCATACGCTCAAGGTTTCCCGCTGCCGACCGAAGGTCAACGGCGTTCCGCCCCCAAGCGCTGACGCGCGGGCGACCAACAGGTGGTCCGGCCACCGACTTCCGCACGATGCAATGGCTCCTTCGTGCGGGGACAACTTCCACCGTCCTTCCAGCGGTGATTAAAGAGCCAGCTCGCCGGGGGATCATCCCAGTCCTTCCCAATCACTTGCATCGCATCTGCGCACACTTTCCGCAAAGTCCGATGAAGTTTACGCACAGCCACTGGTCCAAAGGCTCCGGCCTTCGCTTCGGGATGGAAGCCCGCGCGCCAGAGAACTTCGTCGGCCATCCAGTTACCGATACCCGGAAAGCGTTCCTGCATGAGGAGTACCGCTTTGATCGACGTACGCGCGCGTCGCCGCAGGAACGCCCCGACCACGCCGACGGTAAATTCATCCGACAGAATCGCCGGGGGGATCTTCTCCCACCATGGCGGTACGCCCGGCCCCTGCCAAAAAAGGATGCGTCCAAACTGACGTGGGTCGACAAAGACGAGTTGTTTACCGCCCCTCATCGTCAGCACGAAGTGGTCGTAGTTGGTTGGCTCACGCGTCGCGTCGCCGCACTCCAACCGGCCCGACATCCCGAGGTGCACGCCGACCCACGTACCGCCCGCAAAGCGGAACGCCATCTGCTTGGCGGCCGCAAACGATTCCAACAGTTTAGCGCCCACCAAAGCCTGGGCCATCGCCGGCTTATCGACCCCGCGACCCACGCGCGCTTTCGAATTTAGGCTGACCGCCGCGACCTTTCGTCCGAGGCCAGGATCCCAGCGGCGGCGGAAATAATCGACTTCGGCAAGTTCGGGCATCGTTTGCTGTTCCCAACCGAAACGGGATATTCTAGATTCGCAAGACGATGACTGCTCTTCGTCCATTCCTCGCCCTGGTGTGTGCCTGTGCGCTGGCCGCCGCCGGCGAAGTCGTCCCAACCGGTGCCGGCTCCTACCTCCGCGGCCTACCTGATGGTGCAAAAGGCCCACCCGTGACGCCCTTCGTCGTCGAAGGCCTGACAGGGCCGGTGCCGACTAATACCTGGTGGAGCTCGCTGGCTTGGCTGCCGCTGTCGGAAACAATGTTCCCTCACCCGTTCTCGGTGAAAGCAACGATGGACGGCCTAGCGCTCAACTATCCCGGCGCCCACCTCGGCGCGAATAAGCACGCCATCGTTGGGATGGGCGGACACGACCTCGTCCTCGGCCACTCCGCCGTGGCGACTTTCACCGAAGCCCGCGTCGCGGGTTGGAGTGACTTCTTTGTGACGGCCCGGATGGGTGAGGCGGGGCGGGGGGTGACGCTGACCTTTGGACACGGCTCGCCTTACGTCTACGCCGACTACGCCGGCGGCGAACCCGTTGTGCTGTTCAAGGCTCCACCCACGGTCATCGCGGGAGATGAGAAATCCGCCGTGCTCGTGGTGAAAGTCGCCACGCGTATCTACGGACTCTACGCGCCAAGCGGCTCGACGTGGTCAGGCCTCGGCTCGACCCGCCTAACGGCCCAGACGCGCGGCAAGACCTACTTCGCGGTCGCCGTGCTCCCCGACGAGAAGCCCGCGACCCTCGAACTCTTTAAAGCCTGCGCATACAACCATATCACCGGTTCGCAGGCCACTTGGACCTATGACCAGAAAAGCGGGAAGGTCGCCACGCGTTACGCCTTCCGAACGGTTGCCAAACAAGGCCCCGACACCGGGACACTATTCGCTCTCTACCCTCATCAATGGCGCGACGCCCGTGCGGACTTCACGGGTCAAAGCTACGGGAGCGTCCGGGGTCCCATGAAACTCGCCAAGGGCTCCTCGTTTGAAAGCAGTGCCCTCCTACCACCACTCCTGCCAGCGTTGCCGGTGGTCGCTTCGGTAGACCGTGCACAGCTCAAGCAACATCTCGCCGCTGACCTAGCGGGCACACCGCAACTCACGGGCGATACCTACTGGCTGGGCAAGCAACTCGGCAAATGGGCGACGCTCCTGCCGATTGCCGAGCAGCTAGGCGAGAAGGACGCCGCCGCCGAGTGCGAGCGCCGGCTCAAGACTGCACTAGAGAACTTCCTGACCGTCCGCGCGCTCGATGGCCGGGAAAAGAAATCGTCCCTCTTCGCCTACGAACCTAACTGGGGCACGCTGATTGGTTATCCCGCCAGCTTCGGCAGCGACCAGGAACTCAACGACCACCATTTCCACTACGGCTATTTCCTCCGCGCCGCTGCGGAACTGGCGCGCCGTGATCCGGTCTGGTCGCAAAAGTGGCTCCCCATGATTCGTCTGCTGGCGCGGGATATCGCCAGCGCTGACCGGCGAGACCCGCTCTTTCCTTACCTTCGGTGCTTCGACATCTATGCCGGGCATTCGTGGGCCAGCGGCCACGGTCGCTTCGGCGACGGCAATAATCAGGAATCATCCAGTGAGTCCATCAACGCGTGGTATGGCTTGCTGATGCTGGCGGAAGTCACCGGGGACAAGGAGCTCCGCGACCAGGCGGCGTGGTTGCTCGCGACCGAGGTCTCGGCGATCGAAGACTATTGGTTCAACGTCCACGGTGACCTCTTCCCGCGTAACTATCCCGCTTCCGTTGTGACGATGGTCTGGGGCGGTAAGGGCGCCAACGCGACGTGGTTCGACGCTAATCCGCAATCTATTCATGGAATCAATTTCCTGCCCGTAACGGCCGGCTCGCTTTACCTCGGTCGTTATCCTGCCTACGCGCGTAAGAACTACACCGCACTACTCGGCGAACTGGCCGACTTCCGCGTGACCGCAAAAAAGGGCGTCGCCCCGCAAGCACCCCTCGACCATTGGGCGGACGTCCTCTGGATGCAGCAGGCGACCTTCGATGCTGCCGGCGCGAAAGCCAACTGGGCGAAGCGCCCGCCCAACTTCAAGCCCGAGGCCGGAAACAGTTTTACCCAAACTGAACTCTGGCTACAGGTCTTCGAGGCCTTCGGCACCATCGACGCCGCCGTGACGGCGGACACGCCCTTCGCCGCGGTCTTCACCAAGAACGGCAAGCGCAGCTATGTGGCCTGGAATTTGACCGATAAGCCCGTCACGGTAGCCTTCTCCGACCGCACCCTCCTGATTTGTCCGGCCAAAGAAATTAGCTATAAGTGAAAACACGTTAGGGCGGCTGGTGGTCGCCTGAAAACAGGGGCGGGAATTTTCCCGCTGGCTTAACGGCACGGGTACGGTTTTCTCGACAGTATGCACACCCCCAGCGCCTCCCGCTATGCCCACGCGGCCTTCCAAGCACGCTGCGGTAAATCTGGCCTGCATCTACCGAAGATTTCGTTAGGCCTCTGGCATAACTTTGGCAGCGTAGATGATCCGGCCACCGCCCGGGCTATCGCGCTGCGCGCCTTCGACCTCGGCGTGACGCACTTTGACCTCGCCAATAATTACGGCCCGGTGCCGGGATCGGCCGAAGAAACCTTTGGCCGCATCCTGCGTGAAGACCTCGCGAACTATCGCGA
>CAIYAN010000208.1 GCA_903924185.1 uncultured Opitutia bacterium
CCGATGAAAAATACCGCCGCCGACTAAATTTCGTCCAATACGGCCTCGACTACGCCAAACTCCTCGTGGACACCCGCGCCGGGGTGCAGAAGCTCGAAGCCAGCAAAGGCCAGGACATGGATGCCAAAGCCAAAGTAGAGGCTAACTACTCCCGCGCCGAGCAGATGAAGCAAAATGCGCCCGCTCACGCCATCAACTGGCAAGCCGTCTTCCGCCAACCCGGCTCCGGCGGCGGCGATGGCAACCAACGCGTGATGGGGTTACATCCTGAGGTTCCGCTGAGCGGAAAGACGCTTAAGGAATTGCGCACGCCGGGGCTGGAGTGATGTTCAAGATTAGGTAACCATGAAGCCCGTCCTCAAATTCCTCGCCTTCCTGCTGCTCGCCCCGCTGGCCGGGCTGAACGCCGCCGATGCGTCTGCTCCGATGCTTAATCTCCCCGGCACGGATGGTGATCCGTCGAAGGTGAAGTTTGCCCGGTTGCCCTTGCTCAAAGGAACTCACACCGTCGTCTGCCCGCCGGAAGAGCAATGGAAGTTTCAGCTGCACAACTATTTGATACATCATGTCGGCAAGTTTTGGTGCATGTGGAGCGCCGGACCAAAGATTGAGGATTGGCCCACGCAGCACGTTCGCTTTGCCACGAGTGATGACGGGGTGAAGTGGAGTGCGCCCAAGATGCTGACGCAAGCGCCCGACGAAGGTCGCGGATTCTATGCTCGTGATTTCTGGGTGCGCGACGGCGAGTTGCTCGGCTTGACTTCGAGCTTCAAAGGCCACGGTGGATTTGGGCATGACCGGGACATGAATCTCCTTGCCTACGTTTGGGACGAGCCGAGCAACACCTGGAAGCAGAAGGGCACGGTCTTCAAGGATGCGATCAACAACTTCGCGCCGCAGAAGCTCTCGACGGGCGACTGGATCACGACGCGGCGCGACTCGGGCTTCAATGTCTCCATGCTGATCGGCGGCACGAAGTCGCTGGGCGATTGGCGCGCGGTGCCGGTGGTGGACAAGCAGGCCAGCAGCGCCAGCACCGGCCTCAGTCCCGATGAACCGATTTCATGGGAGCAGCCGGACGGATTGCTCGTGGCCGTCTTTCGCGATAACGGCACCTCAGACCGCCTGTTCCGCGCCTTTTCGCATGACCACGGACAAACCTGGAGTACACCGGTGAAGACGGAGTATCCGAACGCCAAGAGTAAGATCTTCTCTTTACTCACCAGCCGTGGCTATCGCGTTCTCATTTCCAATGCCAACACGATCATGCGTCGACGCGAACTGTATCTGGCGATCTCCGAAGACGGCCTCTCGTTCAACCGGATGGCACGGCTCGACATCCCAACGACATTCAACGACTCGCTGGCCTACCCGCATGCCATCGAGCACGATGGCCAATTATTGATCGCATTCTCGCGCAACAAATCCACCACGGAACTCTTCAAGGTATCGCTGGTTGAATTGGAAAAGCTGCGGGCAGCGAAATGAACAATCGTATCGTAAACCTTAATACATGAAACCCACCCTCCCCCACACACTCCTCCTCGCCCTCCTGCTGCTGACCCCGCAGGTCGAGCTCACCGCCGCTGACGCCCCCAAGGCCGCGAAGCAGGCTCCCAAGAAACAGGATCGCCCCACGCCGCCCACACGTGCGTTCGATGCCCCGGGCGCGCCGGCCTTCGTGAAGCTCGGCGACAAGACTTCGCTCGCCGACGGCAACTACCTCGTCGGCCCGACCTACGTCGCCGCCCCGGAGACCAAGGCCGTCGAAGGCGTACCGCAGGGCAAGATGCAGCAGTTCCAGATCGATTCCAAGACCACCGAGCGCTTCAACCCCGGCATCGCTCGCGAAGAGTTCGGCGTCCCGGATCCGAACAATCCCAAGACCCTCATCGTCCAGACCCACACGATTGATTACAAGCGCACCATCTCGGTCTACATTCCGGCGCAGTACGTCCCCGGCACCGCCGCCCCCCTCCTCGTCACGCACGACGGTCCCAGCCTCGGTAAGACCGACCAGGTGCTGCCGCGCATCCTCGACAACCTGATCGCCCAGAAGCGCATCCCCGCCCTCATCATGGTGCAGATCGCCAACGGCGGCGGCGACGCCCAGGGCCACGAACGCGGCAGGGAATATGACAACATGTCCGGCCTCTACGCGGAATACATCCAGCATGAGGTGCTCCCGCTGGTGGAAAAGAATTACGGCGTGAAGTTCACCACCGACCCCGATGGCCGCGCCACGATGGGCTCGAGCTCCGGCGGTTCCGCCGCGCTGATCATGGCGTGGTATCACCCCGAGTGGTTCCGCCGAGTACTCACCCTCTCCGGCACGTTCGTCAACCAACAGTGGCCCTTCGACCCCAAGACCCCGGGCGGCGCCTGGGATTTCCACGAGACCCTGATTCCGCAGAGCGAGCGCAAGCCCATCCGCCTGTACATGGCCGTCGGCGACCGCGATAACTACAACCCCAACGTCATGCGCGACGGCATGCATGACTGGGTCGAAGCCAACCACCGCATGGCCAAGGTCCTCAAGGCCAAGGGCTACCCCTACCAGTATTACTTCTGCCAGGATTCCGGCCACGGC
>CAIYAN010000209.1 GCA_903924185.1 uncultured Opitutia bacterium
CGCCCTCCGCGGTGCGGCCCGGACCGGCATCGAAATCCTAAAAGGCTTCGAGAACATCCCCCTCGGCGGAATTGATTCGCGTGCCACCAAACTCTACGACCTGAGCCTCCTCGACACCGCCGTCTTCACCGAAACCAGCCCGCCGACCATCGCCCGCAAGGCCTGGCCCAGCCTGACGATGGTCTCCTGCGGCCTCAACACCGACTCCCAGTGGGGCGGCCTCAAGGTCGACCTTTCGACGGCCTTCGAAAAAGATGACGCCGCCTGGAAGGCGAGTGAGTTCAGCGAAGGCTCCGCCCCGCGCGATTCAGCTGGCAACCCTCTGAGCGGTGCGACCTACACCTTTAACCCGAACGGCAGCGCTAACCGCTCGGCTTACAGCGACAGCAAGGTGGACGTGAAGTACGACGGCTCCTCGCACAATATCGGAACACTCTATTCTTACAGTTATAACGGCACCACCGTCCGGGGCCCGACCTGGGATGCGCTCCGCAACTACCATCGCCTCTACAAGGAAGTCGCTTGGAATGACGCCACCAACCCGATTACCAATTCACCGACCCTCCGGGCCCGCACGCACTACCCCAATACCATCAGTTTAGCGGCCTCTGGCTACGGCGGCACGGCCCACTACGGCCACATGTATAACCGCATGGATACCTCCGAGGATGTCTTTGTTTCTGCCAACCAGCGCCCTCAGCCCACTAAAGTCGGCGCCACGCCCTACGTTGCCCGCGAGATGCTCGTCTGGGGCCTGCAGAATAACGGCGGTGTCCTACGCCTCACGCTGTCGCCCATCACCGTCCTCCACAACCCGTACAACGTCGCCATGCGGCTGAAGCGGGAAAACACCACCGACACGGCGGCCATGCGCCTGTCCTACCGCGCTTGGTCAGCCTGGTGGATGGACTTCGCACGCAATGGTAGCGGCGGAACAAACACTTGGTCTTGGGACATGCTCACGCTGGCGCAGTCGACTGACTCTTCGCCCAACTGGGCGGAAAGCTTCCGTACCTATATTCCGGAAATTACCCTACAGCCGGGTGAGTTCCGCGTCTTCACGTTACCGGCCGGCGCGATTCCATTCAACCGTCTCGCCACCACCGTGAATCGTTACGACTTCACCGGTTGCTTCTACACGAACTTGCTGGATAACGCCAAATCTCCCTTGACGCTCAACGGCTCCGACACCTTGACGGTGAGCGTACGCAGTACGGGGCCCTTCTACATCCGCCACCTCCTCACCTGCTGGCCGGGCGACCGCATTATGGAGACCAATAACTCCGGGGATGGCGCCCTCTATAATGTCTGCAGCGAAGTCACCGAGCTGCTCTCAAACTCCATGGGGCAGGACCCTAGTAATGTTTATCGCAGCGGCGTCGCCCCACCCAAGATCATCCCGCCCGGGGCCGTCCTGCCTAGCCCCGGACAGCCTCCGCAAGTCCTCGCCGTCTTCGACTATGGCGTTCGCTGGGGCGGCGATGCCCTCGGCTTTCCGATTTTCGTCCACTCCAACCCGACCGCGGCTATGACCCGACCGGAAGCCACGGGCATCGGGCCCGGCTCCATGCCAGCCGGCTACGCGACGACTTCTAACAGTTTCAAACTCGTCGTGCGCGGCGCCAATAACTGGGCCGAAGTCTTCGAACCCGGCCAAGACCCCGCCCTCGCCTTCGGTGGCACCTCTGTCCGTTCCTCGGGAGTCAACGCCGCCGTGTATACGGAAATCCCCCTCGGTCCGCCCGTCTCGCTGGCCCAGTACACCCATGCGAACATGCTCATCCGCGACCAAGACCCCCTCTTCGTCATCGGAAATAGTTTCGCGCCTCTCTACTCACCCATTAACGCAGTTTCCAACTTCCGCAGTGCCCAGAACTGGACCGACATGGACCGCGTCTGGCTATCCAACGCTGCCATTTACGATCGCTTCTTCTTATCGGGCGCTGCGCCTGACCTCTTCCGCGGCGTCGAACAACGGGCGCTCACCAAGGTGCTGGACGATTTCGTTGCGGGTACGGGCTCCCTCGCCAACCCACGCACGAAGCTCTTCAGCTTCCGAGATACCGCGACCACCCGCGCGATGGTCGCCGACCACCGCCGCATCGCGGGCGCCACCTGCACGGATGGGGCCTTTAACGTCAACAGTACCTCCATCGAGGCTTGGACGACCATCCTTGCGAGCTCCAAGAAGCTTGCCATGGGCAAGTTGACGGCCGACCAGCCAGCCAAGACCCAAAACGCCCGCTACCCGCGCGCCGCCCGCGGGGCTGATGTCACCGACTACAACTACAAGAAGCCGTTCAGCGATAAATCGGCTTGGTCGGGCTTAGCCACCCTGGACGACGACCAGATTCGCCTATTAGCGAAATCCATCGTCGACGAGACCCGTAAGCGCTTAACGAACAACCACCGCAACCAAGTAAATATGCAGCCGGCGCTAGACGTGCACGCCCCGGTTGTCTTCCGCGGCCTGGCCGTCCCGGTTCCCTACATCGGGCTCGCGCAATTTGTGAACCGCTGGCTCTGCGGCGCCGAACCGCCCTTATCCTATGCCGGATGCCTACAGAACGCGATTACCCGAGCTGATGTCGACGGTGCCAACCTTGCCAACCGCTCCGCTGCCCCAGCCCCGGCCTCGAGCACCGGGGCGCAGGCCGCTACCACGACCCCAGGAATGGTGCCTTGGCTGGATCCCGACCACGTCGGCAACCTCGTCCTAACCGATCCGCGCTCCGGCAGTACCAACCGCGCCCACATGCATCAGGCTAGCCCAGCCTCGCTCATGCAGTCCGACATCCTCTCGGTCATCGGCTCGGCCCTGACGACTCGCTCGGACACCTTCACCATCCGCGCCTACGGGGACGTCAGCGATCGTCCTGGCTCCAACGTTAGCCTCGGAAGTTGCTGGGTCGAAGCGGTCGTCCAGCGCACGCCCGAATTCTGCGACGCTAGCCAGCCGCCCGAAACCGAAGTCTGCAGCCCATCCGATGGTGGCCTCCATAATCCCCTCCTGAAGAACACGAATAAGATCCTGGGGCGTCGTTTCCAGATTGTGTCCGTCCGCGTCCTCTCGCCCAAAGAACTTTAATGCGCCTCCTCCTCGCTTCCCTCACCGTCGCCACGGCCAGCCTCTTCGCCCAGGCCAACGACCCAGCGGCCAAGAAGGTCGACGTCAAGTTTCGCGCGCTTTCGTTTGACGCCCCCATTATTGGCGCGGGCTTCCTCGACGGACGCGATGCCAAGCGGCTCGACATCAGTAATGACTTTCTTTCTGGCGAACAGACCTACCGCGGCCTGGCGACCATCGCCTTCGTCATGGTTGATGACCTCGTCAAGCAGGCTCCCGAAGTCCCCCCCGAAATCGTGGCGGCGAGCGGTCGGCGGACGGCCGCCCAAGAGCGTGCCCGGAAGGCCAGTGAAGAATACACCCGGCTGAGTGCCCTGAGCGCCAAAGCCACCACTGGTAGCCGCGAAGGCCAAGCGGGGAAAACTTCGGCCTCCGACTTAGCCGAAGCCGAAGCGGCCCAGGCTAAACTCAGCGAACTCTCCAGAATTATAGCGGAAGCGAGTAAGGATGCGGATGACGCCCAAACGGAAGTCAATAATCGCCAACGCGACCACCAGCAGGCCCTCTCGGAAGCGAAATCTGCCAAGAACGCCAAGGGTAAGGCCGCCACCAAGGCCCCCGTCGCCGAAAAAGGTAAAGACCCCAAGGTGCCGTCCGTTCCGCCCACGCCGTTCGCTGCTTACACTTTCCCCGCTGACGGCAAATACATCCTACTCTTCGCCTCGGCCGACAAGGGCAAGCGCATCATCGCCATCGAAGACAAGGAAGGCTCCTTCCCTTTCGGATCCTACCTGTACATCAACCTGACGGGAAAGCCGGCAGAGGTTCGCTACAATGGTAAGTCCACCCCGATCGCACCGAATGGACGGGCCGTCATCAGTGCACCGGTAGCCAATGATTCCTACGCGCAAGGCGAAGTCCTGACGCCAGGCGAAGACGGTTACCAGATTGGCTACATCGCCCGCACTTACCAGCAGGCCGATGTCCGCACCCTGTTTTTCCTCCTGCCGAGCGAAGCCGGTGGCCACTCGATTAATATCAAGGGCATCGAAGAACGTAAGCAGCCCGACCCAGTCGCCGACCCTAATGCGGGCGCGGCCAAGGGTGGCAAAGCGGCGGCCAAGTAAAGCTTACGCGCTGTAGCGCCAGTCGAGGATTTCCGCCTGTGGGAGCTTTCGCCCCTGCCAGCGGTTCCACTGTAGCTTGACGACGAGATCCACCGAGCGACCCAACTCAGGCACGCGGTTGGCCATACGCCAGGCGACGAAGTTTAGGCGGCGGCCGGCAATCGGAGAACTCTGGTAACGGAAGTTCCCTTCGCCAAAAGCCGTCGGTGCCCGCTCGAAGACAAAAGACTTCACGCCAAAGAGAGGCTCCGGATTCCCTTCGCCGTAGGGCTGGAGTAACTCGAGGTCATCCAGCAAACGGTCGGATACTTCAGTCGCCTTGATCCAATGGACAATATCGAGGTCACGGCCATCGACCACGACGGCACCCGCAACCTTCTGCGCCGCAATGGCCGTAGCGAAACGGGCCCGGAAGGCCTCAACATCGGCCACGGC
>CAIYAN010000210.1 GCA_903924185.1 uncultured Opitutia bacterium
AAGAAGACCACCGCCGCGCCCGCCGCTGAACCGGTGCGCGCCAAAGGCGTACCGGCCTATGTGGCTCGTCCGGTCGAGATGACCTTGGCGAAGGGGCAGGGAGCCGGCGTGGCTCCAGCCGCTAAGCTCCCTACTGGCTTTGAGCTCATCAACGCAGTCCCCGCTGGGATGGTCGCTCACCCCACCTTGGGTTGCGTGGATGCCCAGGGCCGGCTCTTTGTCGGCGACTCGCCAGGCGTGGCGTGGGGCGTCGGCCAGCACGAAAAAGAACAGGCGGGTCGCATTGTTATGCTGGAAGACCGCGACGGCGATGGCGTCTTCGACCGGAGCACGGTCTTTGCGGATCGCCTGACTGTCCCGAAGGGTGCCTGTTGGGCCAACGGTGCGCTCTATGTCGCTTCGCCTCCAGGTATCTGGAAGTTCACGGATACGAATGATGATGGCGTCGCCGAGAAGCGTGAGCTCCTCGTTGGCGGCTTCCAGTGGAGTGCCAATGGTGCCGACGTGCATGGCCCTTGGTTACATCCCGATGGGCGTCTTTATTGGACGCATGGTCGCAAAGGTCATGAAGTGAAGCAGCAGGATGGCACCTTGGTGCACAAAGGCTTGGCTAGTGGAGTTTGGTCAATGCGCCTCGATGGCTCGGACGTTCGCTGGCACTCACTGATTTGCGGGGACAACCCGACTGGTCTAGCGTTCGCCCCAACCGGCGAGATCTTTGGGACCTGTAATCTTTATAATGGTGTCCCCCGTCACGACACCATCGGCCAGTGGCAGCTCGGCGGTATCTATACCCGACCAGATTTCTTGCACATCGTTGCTGATCAGCTCCGCACGCATGAGAAGATGCCCTTGGTCGCCAACCTCGGACACATGGTCCCCAGCGGTTGCGCCTTGTGGTCACGGGCTAATGAGCTCGCACCCACCCTCGCTGCTTCCGCTGAAAATCTCCACCTCATGGTCTCGCTCTACAACTCGCAGAAGGTCATCCGTCTTGAACTCCAGAAGGAAGGCGCCGGTTACCGCGCCTCCGAACACGAATTTCTTAGCCTCACCAAGACGGGCGCCCACCTCACTGATGTTGTCGAAGCTCCGGACGGTTCGCTCCTCGTGCTGGATACGGGTACCTGGTATCCCCATTGCCCCTCCAGTCTGCTGAACTCGGCGAACGTACCGGGCGGCATTTATCGCGTTCGCCCCATCAAGCCCGTGCCCTTGGCCCCAGCGAAGCCCTCCCCTTATCGCGAGCTCACCGACGAGGATATTGCCCGCGACTTGGCGTCGGCCGATCCCGCCGTGGCCCGGCGGGCTTGCGAGCAGCTGACCTTCCGTCTCGTGGGCACACCCGCCGCCCGGGCTGCCTTGTTGGCACTGCTAGACAAGCCGCTGGATCCTTTCCTTGAGCATGCGGCCGAATATGCCGCCATGAAGACGCAGGCCTTTAGTGTAAAGGAACTCCAAGCCGCAACCTCACCGCGGCAACAGGCCCGCCTTCTGCGGATTCTCTCACAAGTCACCACGAAGCCGGCCGACCTCGCAGCGGTCTATGATTTTGCTGCGACCAGCTTGGATGCCGCGGAGCCCGCCTTGGCTACGAATGCCGCCGCTGCCCTCGGCAAGGCTGCGAATGCTGATACGCGCGTGGCCAAAGTCTTCGCTGCCTGGCTGGCCGAAACCATGATGTCCGACCGACGCCTCCTGGCTTTCGAACGGCTGGGGACCGCTCTGGCCAGTGGCCCGGAGTTATCAAAGGTCTTAGCGACCGCGCTCACTCAGCAAGGGCCCGTGCGACAGGTGGCATTGAAGGCCATCGCAAACTCCACTGGTAAATTACCGGACCAGCAGTGGCGCCCAGCTTTGCTCGGCCTCCTTGATACGGAGGTGAGCCCGGTGCTCTTTGAGGCCATCAGCCGCGTGAAGCACCAGAGCTTTGACGCTCGCCTCAACGCGTTCGCCGCCGACAAGTCGCGGACAGCTACTCTGCGCCTGCGGGCACTCTTGGCGCTTTCAGACGCTGGCAGTAAACTGAGTCCGGCCGCCTTCGACCTGCTCTTGGAATTACTTGGTGACGCTGGTCAAGCCGGCCCGCGGATTGACGCCAGTCGCCGCCTAGCGGAGGCTCAGCTAAATGACGCGCAACTGGACCGCTTCCTCCCCGTGCTCATGCGGGCTGGTCCGATTGAGCAGGGCGACTTCCTGCAGCACCTGAAGAAATATACACCCGAACAAGGAAAACGCATTGCTGCGGCTTTTGCCCAGTCTTCCCAACTCGGCACGCTTCGTCCGGATGAGGTGCGCGTCGCCTTCGCCAAGTGGCCGCGCTCCATTTTCGAAGTCATGGAGCCAGCGTTCAACGCAGCCCTCGCCGCCACCGAGGCCAAGAAGTCCAAGCTCGATGCGTGGGCCCAAGAAGCGGCTCGTAGTGGCCGACCGGAAGTGGGGGCCAAGAACTTTGCCGCCGGGAAGGGCGCCTGCCTGGCCTGTCACCAAGTGGGCGAGGTCGGGCGAGCCCTTGGTCCCAACCTCTCCCGCATCGGCGCTATCCGCACCGAGCGAGAACTCATCGAGAGCATCCTTTTCCCCAGTAACACCATCGCTCGCGATTATGAGCTACATGCCGTCGTCACCTCCGATGGACGTAACCACCTCGGCCTCATTAAGTCCCGTGGCGCCGACGGGCTCGTGCTGATGGATGCGGCTGGCCAACTACTGACTTTACCGACCACCACGGTGGTGAGCGAGACCCAGGTGGAAACTAGCCTCATGCCCGGTGGGCTGGACGCCGCTTTCACCCCCGCCGAGTTGGCGGACCTGGTCGCTTGGTTGCGGTCGCTGCGGTAA
>CAIYAN010000211.1 GCA_903924185.1 uncultured Opitutia bacterium
AGCGTCCGGATGTGCGAGCCGTCCACGTCGGCGTCCGTCATAATAACCAGCTTGTGGTAGCGGCACTTCGTGACGTCAAAGGCGCCGTCGCCCTCGTGCTTGCCGATGCCAGTACCGCAAGCGGTGATAATCGTGCGGATTTCCTCATTGGAGAGGATCTTATCAATGCGGGCCTTCTCGACGTTGAGAATCTTACCCTTAATCGGGAGAATTGCTTGGTAGCGCCGGTCGCGGCCTTGCTTGGCGGAACCACCGGCGGAGTCCCCTTCGACGATGTAGAGTTCACAGACGGAGGGATCACTTTCGGAGCAGTCGGCCAGCTTGCCTGGCAGGCCACCGGAGGACATGGCGGACTTACGGACCGTCTCGCGGGCCTTACGGGCGGCCTCACGGGCACGGGCCGCGTTGAGACACTTGTCGACGATACGACGACCGGTCTTGGGGTCGCGCTCGAGGTAATATTTCAGCTGCTCGCCGACAACGGAATTCACGATGCCTTCGACTTCGGGATTCGTCAGGCGCGTCTTATTCTGCGATTGGAACTTCGGGTCGGGGTGCTTGACGGAGATGACGGCCACGAGCCCTTCGCGCATGTCGTCGCCGTTGAGCTTGGCGTCCTTATCTTTGATGAGGTTATTAGACTTCGCGTAGTGGTTGATCACGCGGGTGAGCGCGGAACGGAAACCCGAGAGGTGGGTGCCGCCTTCGGGCTGATTGATGAGGTTCGCGTAGCTAAAGACCATCTCGTCATAGCGGTCATTATACTGCAGGGCGACGTCGAGGGTCATTCGGCGCTGGCCGGGCTTAGGCTTCTCGCCGTCGGCCATCACGCGCGGGTTGGACAGATCGGTAAAATCAACCTCCGCGGAGATAAGGATCGGCTTATCGAAGAGACGCTCTTCGTTAGCATTAAGGAAGGAGACATACTCGGCGATACCGTCCTTAAACTCAAACTTGTCGGCCCGGTTCGAACGCTGGTCCTTCATTTCGACCGTGATACCTGGCACGAGGAAGGCGAGTTCGCGCATGCGGCGGACGATGGTGTCGTACTTGAACTCTTGGGTAGCGACGAAAATTTCCGGATCAGGATGGAAGGTAATCTTCGTGCCCGTGCGCTTGGTCTTACCGATCACCTTGATCGACTGAGTGACTTCACCGCGGCTAAACTTCATCTGGTGCACTTCGCCTTCGCGGCTGACTTCGGCGATGAAACTATCGGAGAGAGCGTTGACGCACTTGGCGCCGACGCCGTTGAGGCCGCCGGAAACCTGGTAGGCACCCTTGTCGAACTTACCACCAGCGTGCAGGTTGGTCAGCACGAGCTCGAGCGTCGGGACTTTCTCTTCCGGGTGCATGGCGACAGGGATACCGCGGCCGTCATCTTCGACGGACAGCGAACCATCCGCATGAATCTCGACCTTGATGCTCTTGCAATAGCCAGCGAGCGCTTCGTCGATCGAGTTATCGACGATTTCATAGACACAATGGTGCAGGCCCGTTTCGTTCGTATCGCCAATATACATACCGGGTCGTTCACGCACGGCCTTGAGGCCCTTCAGGCGCTTGATGTCGGCCGCACCATAGCTTTCGTTGCCGGCATGCTTGCCGCGGTTCGGGTTTTTCTCAGAATTTTCGCTCATGTTTTGGTAATAAAATAGGGATAGTGAATCCACGCGGAGGTGGGTCCTAGAAGCGTGTTTTTCACACCGTTTTCTGCAATAGGAAACGAGGGGTGAACGAATGTTTTTACCTCAGCCGAAATACCTACTTATCAAGCCCTTACGGAAACTAATATGGGGCTTAAGAAATGCTTGTTCACAGGGCTTTTCGCACCCTATCCACGGGGCTATCCACAGGGGCAATTAGACCCCCGTCAAGAAATCGACGGCGGCCTGAATCCCGCTGGCCCCGCTGTCCTCTAAGACGTAATGGCCGGCGTCAGGGAAAAGGCGCTGCTGGGCCTCCGGGAAGCGCTGGGTGAACCCCGCCAAGAAGGACCCGTCGAAACAGAAGTCCTGCAGCCCCCAGAGGAGGAGCATCGGCTTACCACGGAGTGTCGGCAGGGCGGCTTCGACCGCGGCCAGGACGGGACGGGTCGGGTGATCTCGCTCCATCGGGATGTCTGCCACGAAGTCCGCGACTGCCCGGCGGCTAGCGCTCGTGCCATAAGGAGCCAGGAAACCAGCCTTTACGGCCTTAGAAAGTGGTTTTTCGACCGCCATCCACGTGGCTGGCCAGGCAAAGCCATCCAAGTGCTGGGCGATCCATCGTCCGACCAAAGGGGCTCGGCACAGGGCAATCCGCTTAGGGATACGGTCCGAGAGGAAG
>CAIYAN010000212.1 GCA_903924185.1 uncultured Opitutia bacterium
AGCCCCCCATCCGTACAGTTGAAGAGCTGGAAAAACCGCTTGCCTCTCTTTTGCGTCCCAATGACATACGAAAGTCCAGACCGGCCTACCGTCACGCGGACCAGCCGGTCTTATCTTTTTGCCGAATTTACCCCCTGCCCGACCTATTTTTTCATGAAGTATATTTTCGTCACCGGAGGGGTTATCTCCTCCCTCGGCAAAGGCCTCACCGCTGCCGCGCTCGGTGCCCTCCTGGAATGCCGGGGACTGAAGGTCCGTATCCAGAAATTCGACCCCTACCTCAACGTCGATCCAGGTACCATGAGCCCTTACCAGCACGGCGAGGTCTACGTGCTCAACGATGGCGCCGAAACCGACCTCGATCTCGGCCACTACGAACGCTTTACCTCGGGCGTCCTCTCGCGCCTCAACAGCCTGAGCTCCGGCCAAGTCTACGAAACTGTTATCCAAAAAGAACGGCGCGGTGACTACCTCGGTAAGACCGTGCAGGTGATCCCACACATCACGAACGAAATCAAAGACCGCATCCTCAAAGGGGGCGATGGCGTCGATGTTCTCATCACTGAAATCGGCGGCACCACCGGCGACATCGAAGGCCTGCCCTTCCTCGAAGCCCTCCGCCAATTCCAACACGACGCCGGCCGCGAGAACGTTGTCTTCCTGCATTGCACGCTCGTGCCCTTCATTAAAGCCGCCGGCGAACTGAAGACCAAGCCCTCGCAGCAATCCGTCGCCAAACTGCGTGAAATCGGTATCCAACCCGACCTACTGGTCTGCCGAACCGACCGCCCAATTGGCGAAGAAAACCGGCAGAAACTCTCGCTTTACTGCAACGTCGGCCTCGAGTCCGTGTTCGAATGCCGCGACGTCGAGCACTCCATCTACGAGCTCCCGATGCAGCTCGCCGAACAACGGATCGACGATGTGGTCGTCAAGCGCCTCGGCTTGCAGTGTGGTCCCATCGACATCGCGCCGTGGCGCGAAATCGTCCGCCGTCTCCTCGAGCCGAAGCACCATGTGCGCGTCGGCGTCGTCGGTAAATACATCGAACTCCAGGATGCTTATAAGTCGGTCTACGAATCCATCGTGCACGGCGGGATTGCGAACGAAGCGGCCGTCGAAATCGTGCGCATCGACGCCGAAGACCTCGAGACGAAGGGTACCGCGCAACTCGAAGGCCTTGACGGCATTTTAGTCCCCGGTGGGTTTGGTAACCGCGGCATCGAAGGTAAAATCATCGCCGCCCAGTTCGCCCGCGAACGGAAAATTCCTTTCTACGGACTTTGCCTCGGCATGCAGATCACCGTCATTGAATTTGCCCGACACGTCCTCGGCCTCAAGGATGCGCACTCGACCGAATTTAACCCGCAGACGCCGAACCCGGTCATCCATCTCATGGAGTCGCAAAAGAGCGTCGTAACTAAGGGCGGGACGATGCGCCTCGGCCAATACGACTGCGCCCTGACCCCTGGCAGTAAGTCCCGCGCCGCCTACGGCCAGGACCTCATCCAGGAACGCCACCGCCACCGCTTCGAGTATAATGACGCATATCGCTCAAAACTGGAGGCGGCTGGCTTAGTTGTGGGCGGAACCAACCCCCAGAGCGGCTTGGTGGAGATTGTCGAGGTCCAGGACCACCCCTTCATGGTCGGAGTTCAGTACCATCCAGAGTTCCAGTCCAAGCCGAACCGCCCGCACCCTCTTTTTGCCGCTTTTATTAAGGCGGCGGTTGTTAAGTCCCAAAGCTCTTGCTAAGTAAGTAGACGAAGCAGGGTCCACTGGACGCTGTCAGGTCAGTTGTGAGCGGAGAACCGCTGCGCGCGGTTTTTGCGCCACCCCCACCATTTAACCCCACCCCCATGTCTAATACCATCAACGCCGCCGGCACTTGGGTGCCGCGACTCCGTGAACAGGTCGCTCGCGTCGTCGTCGGCCAGCAATACCTCGTCGACCGCCTGCTCATCGGCCTCCTCGGCAATGGCCACGTCCTCCTCGAAGGCGTCCCTGGCCTCGCCAAGACGCTCTCGGTCCGCACGCTCGCCCAAACCGTCCAGGCGAACTTCGCGCGTATTCAGTTCACGCCCGACCTTTTGCCTGCCGACATCGTCGGCACGCTGATCTACGATCCGAAGTCTGGGGAATACAGCGTGAAGAAGGGCCCGATCTTCGCGAACTTCATCCTCGCCGACGAAATCAACCGCGCGCCCGCCAAGGTGCAATCGGCTCTCCTCGAAGCGATGCAGGAGCGCCAAGTCACGCTCGGCGGTGAAACCCACCGCCTGCCGACGCCGTTCCTCGTCCTCGCCACGCAGAACCCGATCGACCAAGAGGGCACCTACCCGCTGCCCGAAGCACAGGTCGACCGTTTCATGCTGAAGCTGAACATCGGCTACCCGACCCGCGATGAAGAGCGTAAGATTCTCGACGCGATGGCGACCACTTCGCCGAAGCTCGACGTCAGCCCGGTCATCTCCCAGCAGGAAATCATGGAAGCCCGCCAGGCGGTCGATGCCATCCATGTCGCTGACCCCGTGCGTGATTACATCGTCTCGCTCGTGCTCGCCACCCGCGGCCACCACGAAGGCGGCCCAGACTTAAAGAAACTCGTGCAGTTCGGCGCCTCCCCGCGTGCGACCATCAACCTCACGCTTGCCGCCAAGGCCTGGGCCTTCCTGCAGGGCCGCGACCACGTCACCCCTCAGGATATTAAGGATATCGCGCCCGACGTGCTGCGTCACCGCCTCATCCTCACGTATGAAGCGGACGCTGAAGGCGTCGACGCCGACGCCATCGTCCGCCGCGTACTCGACGCGGTGAAGGTCCCTTAATCCGCCCGCTGCTCCCGCCCCGTGGACCCCGTCGTCCCGACTTCCGCCCAGGACACTCTCCGCCGCGCCCAGCGCGTCGAGATTGTGGCTATGCGCATGGTCAACGATGCGATGGTCGGTGCCTACCTCTCGCGCTACAAAGGTCGCGGGACCGACTTCGAAGAGCTCCGCGAATATGTGCCCGGCGACGACGTGCGCGCGCTCGACTGGAATGTCACCGCCCGCACTGGCAAGCCGTTCATCCGCCTCTACCGCGAGGAACGCGAACTGACGATGGTACTCGCGGTCGACATCTCTGGCTCCGCCGGCTTCGGCTCCGGCCGGGTGACCTTACGCGAACGTGCCGCGGAAGTGGCCGCCGCGCTCGCTGTCTCCGCCCTTAAGGCTGGCGATAAGGTCGGCCTTCTCCTCTTCACTGACCGTGAAGAACTGTGGATCCCCGCCAAGAAGGGTCGGCGCCATGTCCTGCGCCTCATCCGCGATGTGCTCGACCACCCGCCGCTGGCAAAACGAACCGCTTTCGCCACGCCGATGCGCCGCCTCGCCCGCGCACTCAAGCGCCGAGCGATGGTCTTCGTCGTTTCCGACTTCCTAGCTGGCCCCGAAGGCGAGGACGCTATGGCCGCCGCCGTCGGCGAGCTTAACGCCCGCCATGACACCGCTTGCGTGCAACTCGTCGACGAACGCGAACACACCCTGCCCGACGTCGGCATTGTCGCTTTAGAAGACGCCGAAACCGGGGAGATCCGTGAAGTCGATACCAGTTCGGCCAGCCTCCGCGCCCGCTTCACCGCGGCCGCCCAAGCCAGACTCGCCGCCACCGGTGCCGCCCTCGGCCGGGCCGGTGTCGATGTTGTCCGCCTCGACGCTGAGGCCTCGGTCGCTCCCACCTTAAGCCGCTTCTTCGAGCGTCGTCGTCGCCGATGATCTTCCTCGCCGCCGACGATACCCCACTGGTGCTGCAAGGACCGCACGCCGCGATTCCGCCGGGCTGGTGGGAATCCTACTGGGGCGCCGTTGCCTTTGGCTTCGCCTTAATCATCACCCTCGGGCTACTAGAAGTCGCCCGCCGCCGGCGCCAACGACCAGCGCTGACCTCCGCGCAACAGGTTCTTGAACAAACCTTGCAACAAGCTGCCCGCACCGCCGGTCCCGCCGCCGCCGCTCTAGTCTCGAATGGCCTTCGGGACTTCCTCGCGGCGACCGACGGGCAACTCGGCACTAGCCTCTCGACCCAGGAGCTCGCGGCCCGGCTGGAAACCCTACCGCTTTACCTGCCAGCCCAAAGCCTTTTGCTGACCGCTTTACAAACCGCGGACCTCGCGAAATTCGCGGGAGCGACTGCGGCCCCTGACATCCTCATCGCGCAAGTGCGCGAAGCGGTCCAACGCGTCGAAGCCTCGCGCCGGGCCTTCGCCACCCCAGCCCCGACCCGCCCATGAACGAACTTGGCTTCGAATTCGAACACCCGTGGGTGCTGATCTTCCTCGCGTTACTCCCACTCTACTCGTGGTTGCGTGGAAAATCTGGCCAAGCCGCGGCCCTGCTCTATCCCGACGTTGGCCTCTTGCGCGCCGTGTCCGCGCCCGTGCGCGAAGCGACCGGCTCGCTGCGCGTCTTCCTGCGTCTCGCCACGGTAGCGGCCCTCATCGTCGCCATTGCGGGACCCCGGACCGTCAGTAAGGAAATTGAACGGGAAACCGAGGGCTTGGACATCATGCTCGTGATTGACCTTTCGTGGTCGATGATGGCTTTGGACATGAGTACGCCGCGGGAAGAAGTCACCCGCTGGCAGGCGAGCCACACGGTTATCCAGGATTTCATCACCAAGCGTCCTGATGACCGCATCGGCGCCGTGGTCTTCTCCGGCAAGCCCTACCTCCTCAGCCCGATTACCATTAACCGGGACTGGGTAAGTAAAGGCGTCGACCGCATGCACATCGGCATCATCCGCGAAGCCGGCACGGCGATTGGCGACGGCGTGGCCATGGCGCTCGATCGGATGAAGAACCTGAAGGGCAAGAACTCGAAGGTCCTCATTCTCCTCACCGACGGTGACGATAACATGAGCAAGGCGATCCTGCCGGTGCCGTCGGCCGAACTCGCAGCGGCGCTCGGCATTCGCATGTATACGGTCGGCCTGGGCAAGAATGAGCCCACCGTGCTGCCGCAGTTCGACATCCGCACGGGCAAGCTCATCCGTGACCCCTTCGGCAAGACCATCCCGATGCAGACCATCAACCCAGCGAACTACGAAATGCTGGACAAGATGGCGAAGCTGACCAACGGACGCTTCTTCCGGGCCCTGGATAAGGACGAGCTCTCCCGCGTCTACGAAGAAATTAATCGCCTCGAACGCACTGAGGTGAAAATCCGCGAGAGCGTCACCTTCGAGAGCCACCGCTACGCTTGGATTGTCGCCGCCTTCACCCTGCTCCTGGCCGAACTCCTCCTCGGGCTCTACCGTCCGCGCGCGCCCTAACCCATGGACTTCGCCGACTTCCATTTTGAGACCCCTTGGCTCCTCGCCGTCGCCGTCGTCGTCGCGCTCGCTGGCTTCGCTGGGCTGCGCTGGACGGAGAACCGCCGCCGGAAGGGCTTGGCGGCCTTTGCGGCCGAGCGCCTCTTAAGTCGCCTGACTGCCGGCTACTCTACGACCCGTCGCTTCAGCAAAGACCTCGCGGTCACCACAGCCATCGCGCTCATCGGCGTCGCCTTGGCCGGGCCGCGCTGGGGCGTCGAAATCACCGAGCAACGCGCCACCACTGAAGATGTGGTCTTCGTACTCGATGTCTCCAAGTCGATGCTCGTCGCGGATATGCGGCCCAACCGCCTCGCACGGGCCAAAGCTTCCATTGCGAACTTCGTGCGCCGCAAGGGCACCGGCAGCGTCGGCCTGGTGGCTTTCTCCGGCCAAGCCTTCCTCCAGTGTCCCTTAACCCGCGACTACGACGCGTTCTTCCGCACGCTGGAAGAGACGGATACATCGAGCATCCAAGTACCTGGTACGGATATCGGCCGTGCCTTAGAAGAGGCCGAAGCGGCCTTCGCTAAGAACCGTAACCGCAAGCTTGTCTTGATGCTCACCGACGGGGAAGACCTCGAGGCCGGCGGTATCGACGCGGCGAAGAAACTCGCCCGCGAAGGGTTGGTGGTCCACAGCATCGGAGTCGGTACACCGGCGGGCGGCCCGATTACCGTGATCAGCGCGCTGGGTTCGCCCGACACCCTCAAAGATTCCAGCGGTGAAGAGATTCGCAGCCGACTGGATGAAGCCACCCTCACCCAGGTCGCGGAAATCACCCGCGGCCGTTTCGTGCGCCTCGGCCAAGCGGGGGAAGGCATGGAAGCCCTCCGTCTCGCCATTCAAGCGGGCACCGATGGTACGGGCGCGACGCGCCGCGGCGTCCCGCGCGAAGAATGGTTCCTTTCGCTAGCCCTCGCCTTGATTGTCCTCGAATCGCTTCTTTCCACCCGCCGAACGCCCATCCGATGAAATCGCTTCTTCCCCTGCTCCTCATCGCGGCGGCGGCCTTCGCCGCCGAAAAGGCCCCTGACGAACTCGCCCTACTCGACACCCGCGAACTGCACAATCGCGGCACGCTGCGCCTGCAACAAGGTGACCTCGTCGGGGCGGAGGAAGCACTAAAAGCCTCGCTGGCCCGCAATGACGACGTGCTCCGCCTGCCCGCCCTACATAACCTCGGCCACGTGCGGTTCGGCCGCGGCAAGGTCGCCCTCGGTGGGAAGACGGTCGGCGACGTCACTGAACTCTCCATCGCCCGCTCCTACCTCGAAGCGTCGGACGCCGATATTTCGGATATGAAGGACCAAATCGAGATCATCGATAAGGCCAAAGCGGACGGCAAGGAGCCCGACTACGTTCCCGCGGTGTCCGCCCTCGGCGGTGGCATCGGGACCTACCGCACCGTCAAGAAACTCATTCCCAAGGAAGAGGCCATGGTCGCCAAGCGGGCGGGCGTTATTGCCAGCTGGGTCCGCTCCGTCGGCGATTTCCGCAGCGCCCACGAACTTAATACACAAGACCAGCCCTCACTGCAGAACGCAGAGGCCATCGAAGAACTCCTGCGCGCACTGAAGAAGGAAACCCTCGCACTGGAAGAAGCCATCGCCGACCAACGGAAGAAGCAGGAAGAACTCCGCGAGGTCATCCGGGAACTGGCTAAGCGCATCCCGCCGGATAAGCTCCCGCAGAACGCCGAAGGTGAAGGCGACGACGACGAGAACTTCCTTCCCGAAGGGATGCAGAAACCGAAGAATGGCTCGGGCGGGAAGACCGACCCCCGTGAAGGCCAAGAGAAGCGCATGTCCGAACAGGAGGCCCGGAGTTCCCTTGAAAGCCTCAAGGGGGATTTCGGCCGCAAGATGCCGACCAGCGATAAACCCGGCAATAGCCCCGGCGGGAACAAGCCTTCGAGTGAGGCGAAGAAGAAGGATTACTGAGATGCGCGCCTGCTTCGCCATCCTCTTTTGTTTCGTCGCGACCAGCCTCGTCCGCGCCGAAAGCCACGTGACCTGGGAAATCACCCCGCCGGTCTGCGGGCCCGGCCAGCCCTTCCGCCTCCAGGTACGGATTGAGTCAGACGATGTCCTCGGTCCGGCCAATCAGGTCGGCAAAGAAATTAAGCCCCCGCGCGGCATGGCTCTCCGTTTTTCCGGGCAGGTGTTTCGTGCCAACGCGACGGAGGCCACGCTCAACTTCTCGGGCGTCGCCCCGGAGGAAGAAGGCAACTACGTCCTGCCGGCCTTCAACGCCCGCTTCCCCTCGCAGATGGTGCTGGTCCCCGCCATCACGCTCATCGTCAGCAGCAAGACCGGCTACCGCAAAGAAGGCCGCGCCCGCGCCGAGCTCGTTCTGCCTGACCGCACCTTCTTTGTCGGCGAAAAAATCGCCGGGGGCGTGGTCATGCGGGGCAGTGAACAGGAGACCGTGACGGGCACGTTCGGCCTCGAATGCGAGGCCGAGGGTTTCAACTTCCAGACCGAAGGGTCGTCCTTCACCCAACCTCTGCAAGACGGGCATGGCCTGACGAAGACCTTCGAGCTCACGCCGATTCGCGCAGGCCAAGGGGAGTTTAACCTGAGCGGTATCATGCTCGTGAACACGGGCGACCGAATCAGCTCGCTCAATATCTCCGGGCGGGATCGCCCTTTCAACTTCCGCCGTAAACTGACCGTCGAACACGTCCCCGAAACCGGCCGGCCCGCTGACTGGGGCGGTTCGATTGGTAAACTGGAGATCACGCCACCCGACCTCTCCAACCGCTTCCCCGAGGTCGGCGAGCCGATTAAACTTAAACTCACGCTGGTCGGAGAAGGTAATTTAGAGCGCATCATCGCACCGGAGATTCCTGGCACGGATACTTGGGATATCGCGCTGGCCTCTGAGCTGCGGCAGCGGCGCAGCGAAGGCCGTCGTACATTCATCTACACGCTGGTTCCGCGCCTCCCGGGCGACCTCAAGACCCCGGCCGTCCGATTCCAGACCTTCAACCCCGACAATAAAAAATTTGAGGCGGTCGAGTTCGTCTCCGTCGCGGTGAAGGTCAGTGGCAACGCCCCCGCTAAGGTTGAGCTAGTGACGATTGACCCCTCGGCCAAGGTCGGTACCCCGGCGGCCAAGATGATTACCGGACTACTCACCCCGACCGTCGCCGCCGGCGTGAAAGGCGTAGCGAAGATTGAACCCCTGGCGGCTTCTCAGCCCTTCTGGTTATCCAACACCGGAGCTCTGGTGGTGCTCTTACTAGCCACGGCAGTCATCAGCGTTGTCGGTTACTTCGCCGCCCACCCCGAGTTTCTCATCCGGCGCCAAGCGCGGGGTAACCTCCGTCGAGCCCGGGCCGCCGCGCAGGACGCCTACCGGCGCCAAGACTACGCCGCCTACGCTCGAGCAATGACCCAAGGCCTGCGCACCGGCGCAGCCCCGCTCCTCAAGGCCGAGCCCCTTGCGCTCACGCAAAGCGACATCCTCCGGGCCCTGCCGACGGCGAGTCCCACCCTAATTGAAGCCATCTTCCTGGCTGCCGCTGGCGAGAAATATGGCGCGAAAGACCCTCGCCAAACTATCGCTGAGGACGCGCAACTCCAGGCGATGCTCAACACGTTGGAGGCACAACTATGAGCCGCCTCCTGTCACTGCTCACCCTCTGGGTCTTGGGTGCTACCGCGCCCCTCCTGGCCGGCGTAGGTGAAGCCGCCTACGAACGCGGCGACTTCGTCGGCGCCCTCCAAACTTGGCGCGCCCAAGCCGAAGCGGATGGGGTCACCGCCGAGTTACTCTCCGCCATCGGCAACGCCGAGTGGAAGCTGGGGCACAAGGGGCGCGCAATGGTCTGCTGGGAACGCGCCTTACTTTTAAGCCCACGCGATCCCGTGGCCTTAGCTGGTATCAAGCACGCACTAGGCGCCGGCGGGACCGATCGCCCCACGCAGACTTGGTCCGAAAACTACGCTGCCTTCCTCGGTGCGGACCTCTGGCTAATCCTCGGTGCCCTTGGCTTCTGGGGCACGCTCTTAGCGGTCCTCGTTCCCAAGCTACGCCGCCAACCCATGGGCGATTGGACCCAGCGCATCCTCATCACCAGCGCGACCTTGTTCGCCCTAAGTATCCCGGGACTTTACGGTGCTTACACCCTCGCCAGCCGCGCGGTCGTGCGCCGCACGGACGTCCCAGTCAAATTGACCCCGACGGTCCTCGGCGAAGCCTTAAACGGGACCGCCGAGGGCGACGTCCTCCGGACGGGCCGCAAACTGAACGGCCACACGTATGTCACGTCCGCCGACGGCAAAGGGGGTTGGATGAAGTCGACGGAGCTGGAGCCCATCTGGGGCGGTGCCTTACCGGTCAACCTCGACCAGCCACGGGCCCCCTAAGGCTTTGGCCTTGGACAATTTCCGGGCGGAGGTTTGGATAAGCGTGTGCGCATCTTAGATCGCCATGTCTTGACCGAGACTGCCGTCGCCGGCGGCGTGGCCACGGGTGCCTTCATCTTTGTGATGGCGGCTGGCAATGTCCTGAGCCAAGTCGCCAACGCCATTGCGACCGGACGCGTCACCGCTTTTGAGGGACTGGAACTGGTCGGCCTACTCTTACCTGGGCTCATCCCTTACGTGCTCCCGATGGGAATGCTCACGGGCGTGCTCATGACTTTCGGGCGAATGGGCGCGCAACACGAGCTGACGGCGATGAAGGCCGGCGGCTTGAGCCTACTCCGCATTGCCGCGCCCGCCCTCTGGCTCGCCGCGGCCCTCGCGCTTTGTGCGGCGTGGATTAACCTCGAAGTCGCCACGCGCTCCAACGACGAATACCGCCGGGTCCTGATGGGGTCGGTGAAGGAAAACCCAGCGAGCCTCATCACGCCGGGGGAAATCAACCGTCAGTTCAAGGGCCTGATCATCCAAGCGCGCGAGCGTAATGGCCCCGTGTTCAGCGACCTCTGGATCTGGCGCCTCGACGCCGAGGGCCGTCTCTTCGAGACTATCCATACCGCCGAAGGCCGCCTGACGAAGGTCGATAAGCCGGACGGTTCTGCGGTGCTGCGCTTGGTTGCCATCTCCGCCCAAGTCGACACCCGCCGGCCCGGCGATGATGGCTTCAAGTTTCCATCCGTGACCAAGGAGGCCGGCCAGGCTCCGCTAGAATTCCCGGTGAGCGGCGTCTTCAAAGATGGCAGCGGCTACGATCGGAAACTGCGCTGGCATACCACCTCGGAGCTACTCGCACTCATGGATAAGGGCTGGCAGGTGCCACCTAACGCCACGCCCGCCCAAATCGCGGAGTGCCAGATGATGCCACGCACGCAACTGATGTCCCATCTCGCTGCTGCCTTTTCCATCTTCTCGCTCGCACTGCTCGCCGTCCCGCTCGCGGTTCGCGTCGGCCGCTCAGAAACTTTCGTGAACGCCGCCATCGCCCTCGCCGTGGCGCTGAGCTACTACATCCTAAGTTCGGCCGCGGCTTGGGTGAAGAACCCAGTCTTCCGCCCAGACCTCCTGGTCTGGCTACCAAATATCGTCGTCGTCACGGTGGCGGTCGCGCTGCTCCGCCGCGCCTCCAAGCACTGAGTGCTCAGCGGTCGCGCTTGTACCAAAGGAAGAACGCCAAGGCCATATTGACCAAGGCGAAGACTTCGTTGAAGCCCTTCATGATAGCCGCCCCGAGAATCATATCCTCGCCCGCGGTCAGCGCAGTGATGCGCGGGGCCAGCCGATAGGTCTCGTAGATAGGCTGCTCGCCGAAAATAAGCACAGCCCAGAGGGGGAGGTCCGCAATCATCAGCGCAAAGCAATAGATCATGGCCCCACCGAAGCTAATGCGCGGCAGGACGCGGGAGCGCGATACGAGCGGCCAGACCATGAGTAGCGCCGGCAGAAACATCAGCCAGTGCTCGATGATGTGGAGGGAGCGGTCGCGTAAGGCGGCTTCATACAGTTCCGGAAAATGCCAAACCGAGAAATTGAAGTTAAAAATCAAGCCAGCCACTAGGGGATGGACTAGGAACCGGGCAACCTTGAGCAACCGTGGCCGGGCCTCTAGGAAGCGATCCGTCAACTCCGGCGGTAGGCCGAGAATAATGAGCGGGGCGGCGACATAGATGAGCAGCATGTGCTGCAACATGTGCGCCGAGAAGAGGAACGCTTCGCCAATCTGGTCAAGCGGCGACCCGACCGCAATGTAGGCGACCACCACGCCGAGATGAAAACAGATTGCGTAATTACGCGGGTAGGCTGGCAACCCCGGGGCACAGCGGGCACGCAGCGGACCGCAGGCGAGGGCATACGCCCAGGACACCCCCACGATGAGAAGCAGGAGGAGCGGCTCGGTGTGCCAGTGGAGCGGGACGTTCATTTGAGTTTACTCAACGTTAACACCCAATCCGAATCTGGCTCGGCTGCAAACCGGGAGAACCAATGTTTGCGGCGCGCTTCCGCGCCGAGTATCGTACCCCGAAACCGCGTGGCGAGCTGACGGTAAGCCGGCTGCGCGGCGGGCGGGTCACGATACTTGAGTAGGCTGCCAGCAAACTGCAGAATCTGCGCGCCCGCGAGGTCATCATCGGGCAGTAACTTCACCGCCTCGAGGCACAAACGGTGCGCTTCATAGTTCGCATCCCGATAGGCACGTCCGGCGGGGACCAGATGCTTAGCCGCCCATGCTTCCACGCGCTTAACCTCATCCTCCGTCGGCGGAGCTAATAAATTCTCAGGCTCGTCGAGAATCGGGCGGATCCGCTGCACGGGAAGGCCGCGCGGGTCATACCAATGTGTGTCCGATGCGGACGTCCACTCTAAGCCGAGTTCGCAGAAGAGGTAATTCTCTCCGTTGGCGTGTATGTTGAGCGCCGCCCGCCAGTAGGCATCAGCCCGGGCACGCGGGGACTGCTTGGGGTCCTGGGCGATGCGCATCTGCGCGATGAATAGCTCTAAGGTCTTCCGATACTCCTCTGGTAGGTAAGCTCCAGCCTCCTGCCACCGTCCTTCACGGAATAGGCGCCGACCCAGTAACGACCGGACGTGCTCCGCGGTCGTGATTCCATAGTTATGCACACCGCCAAGTTTGGGCGCACGAGGCGTGACCTTCCAGGAACGATCGACGGCCACCTTGAGTTCGTCGGTAGTCAAGACGCACTCGGCGACGTAGTCGCCGTCTTCTGTCATGCCCTCGTTATAAAAAAGGTTCATGGCAGGAACATAGTGCCCGAAGTGTAATTCCAAGCTGGCAAGTTCGACCCGCGCCCGACTAACCGCCCCCGCCGGCTGGCTGAAGTCGAACGTGTAGGTATCATACTCACTAGTCATGAACGCCTTACTGGTGTAATCGGGCACCCCTAGGTCCACAGACTCATAGCTGTAGTCGATGCCGTGGAAGGAAAAGTAAGGCGGGCCACGGAACTCATCTTCGGGCCGGGTGCCGCGGGCGGGCGCGGGCAACCGCTTGCCCGCCAACGGACGGAGACCTTGGCTGGCACCCAGCAAGTCGCCCGTCCGCACGCGCAGGCGCGCCGCGAGCAGTTGGGCCGTCGCATCAGTGGCGGGGGCAGACTTCAAAGTCACCGCGCACGCGTCCCACTGCCCCAGGCGATACTGCAAGGCCGCGAGGCGGACGGCGTCTTCACTGAAATCCACCTTCGCCGCGCGCAAGGCCTGCAACCAGGCCATGATGTCAGCGTTCAGTTCATACGAAAAACCTCCGACCCCGTCTTGAGCCAGTTGACGGGCGGAACATAGGTAGGCCGTGGTCAATTTACGATGTAAGGAATTCTTGGTCAGGGGCGACATTTCACCCGACGTAAGGACGGCCCGCAAGACGTGCTCAATAGAGTCACGGGCCGTCGCATCGCCCTGACGGTAAAGTTGTACGTAAGCCTGCAAGGCTTGCGCCGGGTCGACCTCAGGGTCCTCTGAATCGTACTCGGAGTCCAGCGATGTGCCATAGAGATAAGTCCGCGCCAACCAACCATCGGCCGCGAGGTCGAGGTACGCGATCGCTGGGTAACCTTCCGCAACCAGTTGCTTGACCTGTTTAAAGTCACGGCGAACGTCCTGCAGGTGCGCTTCGCCGCCATCTTCATCGAGGTCAGCGGTCATCGCCATACGCAGACGAGCTTGCCGATAGGCCGCCAAGGCCGAGAGGTGGCGGCGTTGCGCGGGCGGGAGGTTGAGTAAGGCCTCGCAGAGGGCCAACGCATCGGCACGGCCCAAGGAGAGTGACCTAATGTAGAAACGAAATTCCTCTGGTAAATCCCGCAGGAGTTCAGGGAGTGCTTCGGTGGTCACTATTTTAACCGGACGAAGCACCGAGGTAGCACCCGGCGGTAGGTCGTCGGGCAAGCCGAGAGCGAAGTTTGCGAAGCGAAAACACCATTGCCCCTGCTTATTCTTATAAATCAACCCGTGCTCACCCTCCGTCAGGAGTGAGAGGTGCAAGGCAGCCCTCCGCACCAATTCTTCTCGGCGGGGATTCTGTTGTTGCGCGAGTTCACGATCGAGCAAGGCGACCACCCCGGCCAACACCTGCTCCGTCTGCGCGATGGGCAAGGCCGCTGGCGGCGGACCGAGCAAGGTGGTCAAGTCTTGCGACCAATTGGATTCAAGCGGTCGCTTCAAGGCGGCGTCGCCGACTTCCAGTGCACTCGTTTCGCGCCACGGGCCGTAGCACGCCCAGACCAAGGTCGCGCCCGTCAAGGACAGGAGCAGAAAACTCAGTGGGCGCCAGCGATGCACCCACCCTTTATAGCGAAGGCCACCGAAGCGGGAAAACCTTTTATCGCGAAAGTTGTTCGCCGATGATTTCCGCGGTCAGGGTTTCCCCGGGCTGCGTTAGCCGCAGCCAACCCAAGACGCGCCGCTCCCCGGGGGCAAGGAAGCCCGCCCGTGGATCGACCGTGAAGCGCAACGAGTTTCCTGCGGGCGTCGCCGCCTCCCAACCCACGGCCGCGTCGGCCCCGACCCAACCGGCACCCGTCCAGCGAACCAGCACCGGCGGTAAGGCCAGCGGCTGCTCGGTCGGATTATAAACCGCGAGGTCCGTCAACGCACCCTGCGGACGTAACTCCACCCGACAACGGGCGGCGAGCGCTTCACCGCGCACCATCTGACCAAGGCCGGCGCGGGTCCAGTTCTGGCGATCCCCTGGGAATGGTAACCGAAACCAATCCACCCCCCGAACCAACGGATGGCGGCCGGACTTCAAAGTCGCCAGGACGGTGGCGACCTCTTGCGTCTCGGTGGGCATGAGCTGGGTGAAGGCCGTCCCCACAGGCAGTTCACGGCTTTCGGCCCGGACGCCCAAGAACGTACCCGAGCGCGCATAGCACGCCACATACGCGTAGGTCGGCAAGGCAACGCGGAAGGGGCGATGGTAAAGGCTTTCCGCCTGCGCGATCCAACGTAACGCCTCCGCCGCAGATACTAACCGCGCCGGTTCCTTCGCGCTGGGCCGTTGCGAGGCGTGCACCTGTAGCGTGAAACTATCCACCGACTTAAAAAGCTGCCCGCAACCAGGCGCCTGTAGCCATGACGGTAAGGCGGTGATGGCGACCGTCAAAGCGGGGGCCGCTCGCTTGAACTCTTGGAGTCGCTCCGCGTAGGCCGATAGCAACCGCACCGGACAGTCGAAGTCGACCTGCACCTGCGTGATTGTGAGCCCGGCAGCACGCGCGGCGGCGAGCCCTTCGTTTAAAAGCGTGAAGCCGGCTTGCAGGTTAGGTTCCTGCGGCCCACCCAGCACCGAACCGGTGCCCATGCGCACCGCTAAGGAAATCGGGCGACCCGTGGCCAGCAACTGCGGCCACGGTGGACGGACCGCCCGGGGCGGATGCCCAAGACCACATTCGCCCACCAAGACAATGAGTGTGCCGACCTCGACCGGCAGATCACCCGGTGCCAAAGAAGCCACCGCAGCGGCATCCCAACCCTGCCGCCAAACATAGGCGGACTGCGACAAACCCTGAAAAGCAGGAAGCTCTTCCCGCCGGCACCCTGCACCAACGCACAGGCAAGCCAACAGGAAGAGCCTCAGACGGCACATTAGCCGGGTTTAGCTAAACCACTTCGTATCGATACGATCGACGGAGAATAACGCCAGCAGCACAGAATAGGTCGCAAACGCGAGCACTAGTCCGCACATGAAGATCCAAAACAGGAGCTTATGGTCGTAGATTAAATGCATGAACCAAAGGATGACCGCGAAGAACTTGATGGCGGACATCAACGAGAGCGCCGTGAGGATAATTGGCATCGGCACGGGCAGAAAGATCAGGACGATCTCCGCGCCAGTGATGGCAGCCAGCCACAGGGCCAGCGTGATGAAGTGGTGGTAACGGCGGACTTCCTCGGCGAGGAAGTCAGGGTCGTGGGCGACAGCGTCGGACATGGCGTAAGGGTGGCTAGGTGGTTATTTGGCGAGCGGCAGACCCGTGCCCCAGAAGCCACTCGGCCCGAGGTATTCGACGAGGTAGACGACGGTGAAGATGATAATCCAAACAATGTCGACGAAGTGCCAGTAGAGGCCCGCGACTTCGACATCTAGGCCCGCCATGTGGCCGGTGAGTTTGCCGGTGAAGCTGTAGAAGTAGAGCAGGATGAGCCAGAGCACGCCGATGGCGACGTGGGTGCCGTGCGTGCCCGTCAGGACGTAGAGCGTGGAGCCGAACACACTGTTCTGAATCGTCAGGCCTTGGTGATAGAAGTGGGTGAACTCATAGACCTGACAGCCCAGGAAAATCAGGCCGAAGAAAATCACGCCCAGGACGTTACGGCGGAAGGACTTAATCTGGCCCTTGTGCATCGCGGACACCGCGAGGGCCATCAGGAACGAGGACATCAGCAAGATGAACGTCGAGAAAGACGTTAGCTCGATATTGAAGAGCTTCTGGATGAACTGCTGGTGGCCTTCGGCGTCCGTGAAGCCCGTCGGGTAGAGCTTACGGTAGAGTAAGTGCGTCGAGATCAGGGTCCCGAAGAACATGCAATCCGAGGCCAGAAAGAGCCACATGATGAGTTTCTTGTGGTCGATCCCCGTGGAGGTGGGAGCGTGCGCGTGCGTCGCGTCGGCGGCTTGAGACATGGTGCTAAAAGTTGGAAGTGACGAAGAAGGTGATTAGTAGGCCGAGGCTGCGGCCTTCGCCTGAGCGGCGGCACCGTGCGGGTCATCCGGAGTCTTGAGCATATAGCCGCCGGGGCCTTCGAGGGCCCAGAGCCAGATGCCGAAGAACATGACACCGAGGCCTGAGATCACAATCCAACCCGCATGGGGCACGCCCATGGACATCATCGGCATACCGAAACCAATGATGAGGAAGCCGGCCCCAGCGAGAAGCGGGAACCAAGATTGGCTGGGCATGTGGACGCCGGCTTCGCCGCCGTCATTCTCGTAGGCCAACTTATGCACGCCTTGCTTGTGTTCGAAGAACGCGTCGCGGGTGGCGATAATCGGGCTACGGGCGAAATTATACTCCGGCACCGGCGAAGGCAGCGACCACTCGAGCGTACGACCATTCCAAGGATCGCTAGAGCACTTGACGCCCTTGAAGGCGGTGTAGACCAGATTTACGAAGGCCAAGAAAACGCCAAGGCCGAGGATGAAGGCGCCGATGGTCGCGACGTAGTTCCAAGTTTCCCAACCATTGCCGGCGTGGTAGGTATGCGTGCGGCGCGGCTGACCAGCGAGGCCGAGGTAGTGCATCGGACCGAAGGCGAGGTTGAAGCCGAGGATGACCATGCCCGTGGCCAGGTAAGCGATACCGGCGTTGGGCATGCGACCGAAAATCTTCGGGAACCAGAAGTAGAGGCCAGCCATCAGGCCGAGGAGCACACCACCGAGGAGCACGTAGTGAAAGTGCGCGATGACGAAGTAGCTGTCCTGCTGTTGAGCGTCGGCCGGAGCGGCCGAGTGCATGACGCCGGAGAAACCGCCGCACATGAACATCCAGATGAACCCCAGACAGAGAACCATCGGCGGAGTGAAGCGAATGCGACCACCCCAGATCGTACCGAGCCAGTTAAAGATCTTCACGCCCGTCGGAACGGCGATAGCCATGGTGAGGAGCGAGAACGCGGCGGTCGGGATGGGGCCGAGACCGGTGGTGAACATGTGGTGACTCCAGACGGCGAAGCCGAGGAAACCAATGACGGCTCCCGAGAAGACGATGATCGGGTAACCGAAGAGGGCCTTGCCCGTGAAGGTCGGCAGGATTTCGGAGACGATACCCATCGCCGGGAGGACGAGGATGTACACTTCCGGGTGACCAAAGATCCAGAAGAGGTGCTGCCACAGGACGGGCTGGCCGCCCGCCGAGGGGTTGAAGAAGTTCGCACCGAACTGGCGGTCGAACATCAACTCGATGAGCGCGACGGTGATGGCCGGGAAGGCCAGGATGATGAGGATCGAAGTGACGAGCGTCATCCAGGTGAACACTGGCAGGCGCATCATGGTCATGCCCTTGGCACGCATGTTCACAATGGTGCAAATGAAGTTAAAGGAAGCTGCCAGCGAGGCGAC
>CAIYAN010000213.1 GCA_903924185.1 uncultured Opitutia bacterium
GGCCAGCGATTGGCGGTCAGAGACGCCCCCGCCGTTGCTCTTAAACGAGCCGGCGGTGTTGGTGACTTTGGAGCGGGCCGAGGCCCAAGCCTGGGCGACTCGTTCTGGCTGCTGGATTGAGGACGGTCAGGTGCACTTTTTTCTGTGGAAGCCCCTCTGTCCCGATGCGACCGACGATAGCCTGCGGGTGCTGGGGCCATTCAACAACTGGGGGAACGTCGCCGACATGGCCCCGTGGACTTTGCATGCGGTCTGCTTACTCGGCGCTGAAGGGTTCGAGGTGAGCGCGCCGGTCGCTGCTGTGTTGGGGGCCGCCCCTTCGGTCTCATTTAAATTCATCCGCACGGACGGACGGTGGTTGGAGCCGCCGCATGACGCTGACAACGTGCAGCGCGATGCCCACGGTAACCGTAACCTGACCGTCGACCTTGCCCGGACGAACCTCCACGTCTTCCGCTTCACCGCGACGGGCGCGGTCCCCGAGCAACACCCCGTCCGGGTACTCTTTGAGCATGATGATCTCGTGGAGTTCTGCGAAGTCTTGGCCTCCGATCCGCTCGATGTCCTCGAACCGCCGGGTCCGTTCGGTGCGACCGTCTCCCCACAGGGCACGACTTTCCGAGTCTTCGCCCCGCGGGCCCGGGCGGTCAGCGTCGCCTACTCGCGCCAGGTCTCAACCGACCTCGCCGTGGCACCGCTGCCAGGTTACTTGGAATTAAAACCTGCCGGCCAAGGGGCGTGGGAAGGTATCGTCACCGAAGACCTCACGGACGCGATTTACCTTTTGGATATTGATGGCCGCCGTACGTTCGATCCATGGGCCAAGCGACTTAACTTCGATGCTGGCGTGGTTTGCGGCCCCGACGAATTGGCTGATTTTAAGGACGGATTCGTCACGCCCGCCGCGGAGGACCTCGTCATCGTGGAAGCCCATGTGCGCGACCTACTGGGGCTAACGGAGACCGTCGGCCTCCCGGGTTTCCGTGACTTAGCCCAATGGATTCGGCGCGATGGTGCTTACCTGCGGTCCTTGGGAGTGAACGCTTTGGAGCTCTTACCTTGCACGGACTACGAGCGCGATGGCCCCGAGGAATATCACTGGGGCTACATGCCCATTTCGGCGTTCGCGCCCGCGATGCCGTATGCGTGGGACGATGCCAAGTCCGTCAACGCCACCGAGGCTTTCCGTGATTTAGTGCGGGCCTGCCATGAGGCGGGCCTCGCGGTCATCATGGATCTCGTGCTGAATCATTTCGGTGCACCGAACGCGCTGCAGGCCATTGACCCGAGTTATTATTACCGCGTCGATGCGGAGGGCAAACTCTCGAACTGGAGCGGTTGCGGTAATGACGTCCGGGCCGAGGCTCCGATGTTCCGTCGGCTCGTCCTCGCCTCGCTGCAGCATTGGACCCAGACGCTGGGCGTCGATGGCGTCCGTCTCGATTTGGCAGAGTTGCTGGGCACGCCTTTGCTCCGCGAGATCGAGGAAGACTTCCGGGCGCAGCGGCCCGAGAAGATTCTCATCGCGGAGCCGTGGAGCTTTCGTGGGTACATCGCTCGGGACCTGGACCATACCACCTGGACGAGCTGGGACGATGCCTTCCGCGAGTTTTTGCCGTCCTATGTCCGCGGCCATGCACATGCCTCCGACCTCCTCCACCAAATGGCGGCCTGTGCTTTCCGGCCAGCGGCTCGTTTGCGGTATGCGCAGTCGCATGACGACATGGCTTGGTTGGACCGCATCACCGAGCAACCTGGCGCTGATGCCTTGGAGCCGACCGCCTCTGATATTCTGCGCACCCGGTTGATGCACGTGATCCTCCTCTGCTCGGCAGGCATCCCGATGCTCTCTGCGGGCCAGGACTTCCTGATGACCAAGCGCGGCGTGGCCAATACCTGGCGGCGGGGCGACCTGAACCGTTTGGACCCAGCGCGTTTGGAACTCTTCCGGGACGAACACGAGTTCGTGGCGCAACTGATTCGCTTCCGCCTTTCTCCGCAAGGGGCCGGCTTACGCCCGCGGCAGGCCGTCTCGCCTAGCTGGATGAAAGCTACCCTGCAGTCGGGTGGGGAGGCTTTTGTCGCCGTCTTTAACGCCGACGGACAACTCGGGCCCGAGCGGATCCTCGTCGCCTGTAATCCACAGGGTTATCCCGTGGAATTGCCCTTGCCCGAGCTCGCCGCTTGGCAGCCCGTCGTCCTTTCGCCCCGTCCGGGCACCCGCCATGCCTCTGCGGAGGCCCCGCAAATCCAGTCCAGCTCGCTTTCACTTCCAGCTTTGGGGTGCGGAGTTTGGGTTGTTAGGGCCTAAACGCATTCTCCGCTTGCCAATGGCGGGTGGGTCTCCCTTTTTCATCCCTTTCCGCTCCCGCGCAAAACCACTCTTCTCAACACACCATGGCCACCAAAGTAGCTATCAACGGATTCGGCCGCATCGGCCGTCTCGTCTTCCGCGCCCTCGTCGAACAGGGCCACCTCGGCACGACCTTTGACGTCGTTGCCGTTGGCGATATCGTCCCTGCGGACAACCTCGCCTACCTCCTGAAGTACGACTCCACGCAGGGTCGCTTCAACGGCACCGTTTCCTCCAAGAAGTCCTCCCCGGACAAGCTGGAAGACGACGTCCTCGTCGTGAACGGTAAGGAAATCCTCGTGGTTTCCGCCAAGTCCCCCGCTGAACTCCCTTGGGGTAAGCTCGGCGTCGAAGTCGTCATCGAATCGACTGGCCTCTTCACCGAAGCCGCCAAGGCCAAGGGTCACCTCGAAGCCGGCGCCAAGAAGGTCATCATCTCCGCTCCGGCCAAGGATGAAGACATCACCGTCGTTATCGGCGTCAACGACGACAAGTACGACCCGGCCATTCACCACATCATCTCCAACGCTTCCTGCACCACGAAC
>CAIYAN010000214.1 GCA_903924185.1 uncultured Opitutia bacterium
CAGCACGCCGTCATCCGGCGCTGGTCCGCGGGCGGCGGTGGTGAATTCCGGATTGATGGCGACCTCAAGGTGGCCGCCCCGCAAAGCCAGGGTGTGCGTGCCCGCATTATTTCCGCCCAACGCGGGCTCCTCGGTGAATGGACCTGCCTCGGCGGGGCCTCCGTGCCCGTCGTCCTCGAGAAAGCTATCATCGCTCCGGGCGATACCGTGGACTTCATCCTCGACGACCTGAACGGCGCAAACAGCGACAGCTTCAGTTGGGCCCCCGTACTCAAGGATGCGCGCACTGGTGAGATTATTGATGCGGCCTCCGCGGGCTTTAATCGTAAGAGCTCGCCACAAATCCCTTGGTCCTCGCTCGCGCAGATTCTCTTCGCCAGTAACGAATTCAACTTTGCCGAATAAGCATGCACCACGACCCCACTTTCATCCATAGCCGCCGGGAGTTCCTGCGGAAGTGCGGCATGGGCATGGGCGGCTTAGCTTTCGCTTCGTTACTGCAGCGCGACCTCCACGGTGCCCCGACCTCAGTCAACCCTCTGCACCCGTTGGCACCGCGCCGCGCCCCGCTGCCATCGAAGATCAAGCACGTCATCCATATCTTCGCCAACGGTGGCCCTTCGCACGTTGACACCTTTGACCGGAAGACCTCGCTCGATAAATACCACGGACAGAAACTGCCGGGCGACTACATCGCGACTGAACGCAAGACGGGGGCAGCCTTCCGCTCGCCCTTCACCTGGAAGCGCTACGGCAAGAGCGGCCTCGAAGCCAGCGAGCTCTTTGCCAAGACGGCAGCCTTTGCCGATGACCTCTGCGTCATTCGCTCCATGCAGGCGAACGTCCCGAACCATGAGCCTTCCCTGCTGCTGATGAATTGCGGCGAAGCCCGCCAAGTTCGTCCCAGCATGGGTTCGTGGGTGACCTACGGGCTCGGCACCGAAAACGAAAACCTCCCTGGCTTCATCACCCTCTGTCCGGGCGGCTATCCGATTCAGGAAACCCAGAACTGGCAGTGCGGCTTCTTACCTGGCGTCTACCAAGGCAACTACGTCGACTCGTCTAAAAAGACCGTGGAGGAACTCATTGAAAATATCCGTAACGCGGGCCTTTCGCGTCCAGCCCAGCGTAAGCAGCTCGACCTCCTTGCTCGCATCAACGCCTCGCACCAATCGCTCCACCCGCAGGATGCGGCCCTCGAAGCCCGCGCCCAATCGTTCGAGATGGCCTACCGCATGCAGCTCGAGGCCACCGATGCCTTCGACATCAGTCGCGAGCCCATTTCAACTCGCGAGATGTATGGCGACACCACCCAAGGGCGCCAATTCCTGATCGCCCGCCGCTTGGTGGAACGCGGCGTCCGTTTCGTCCAACTCTGGCACGGAGCTGGCCAGCCGTGGGACAGCCACGACGACCTCGAAGTCAACCACCGCAAGTTAGCGCACGAGGCTGACCAGCCGATTGCCGCACTCCTCGCCGACCTCAAGCGGAGCGGCATGCTGGATTCCACACTCGTGATCTGGGGCGGAGAATTCGGCCGCACCCCGACCGTCGAACTCCCCACGCCAGGCTCCAACGCGGGTAAGATTAATGGACGCGACCATAACCACCACGGCTTCACGATGTGGATGGCGGGCGGCGGCGTCCGCGGCGGGACAGTTTACGGCGAGACCGACGAGTTCGGCTTCAAGTCCGTCAAGGACGTTGTTCACGTGCACGACCTCCATGCGACGATCATGAAGCTCCTCGGCTTTAACCACGAAGAGTTCACCTTCCGCCACGCTGGCCGTGATTATCGCCTGACCGACGTCCACGGCAAGGTCGTGCAGGGCCTCATCGCCTGACCGGTCATTTAGTTAGGAAGACCGGGGGCGCTCACTTCACGCTTCCCCTCCGCCGGGTGTCGCCCAACCTACGGACTACCCCTGCCCCGCCATGCGTCGACTGCTTGCCCTCTGCCTAATCCTCCTCGTCGGCTATGGACCCAGCTTCGCCGCCGAAACCCCGACGGACGTTAAGGTCCTCAAGGATATCGTCTACCGGACCGGCAATGACCTTACCGCCTACGAGGCGGAACGTTGCAAGTTGGACGTCACCTTGCCGGCCAAAAGCGCCACGCCCTTCGCGACTTATGTTTGGTTCTACGGGGGTGGCTTAAAGAAAGGCAGCAAAGGACTCGCCTCCGAGCATTGCGCCGAAATCGCCGCGAGCTTTGCCCGCGAAGGCATCGCGGTGGTCGTACCCGATTACCGACTCAGCCCAAAGGCGAAATACCCCGAGTATGTCGACGATGCCGCCGCGGCCTTTGCCTGGACGGTGCGCAACATCGGCCGGATCGGTGGCGACCCGCGCAAGGTCTTCATCGGCGGGCATTCTGCAGGAGGCTACCTCGCGCTCATGGTGGGCTTTGACTCTAGCCGCCTGAAACCCTACGGCCTCAGCCTCAAGGACGTCGCGGGTATCGCGCAGGTCAGTGGCCAAGTCTTCACGCATTATACCATCCGCGAGGAACGCGGGCAAGGTCGCTACAGTGTCACGTCCGACGAAGCCGCCCCCGCCTTCTATGTAACGAAAACCCTGCCGCCGATCTTAACGCTCTATTCAGACCATGACATGACCGGACGCGCTGAGGAAAACCAATTCCTGATTGCGATGCTTAAAGGGGCGGGCCATGTCGAAACCACCTCGCTCAAAGTGACGGACACCGACCACGGTAGCATCGGCCACAACCTGCGGTTCTCCGATGACCCCGGCCACAAGGCCGTGCTACAATTCATCCGCAAGCAGGCGGAGAGCCGCTGACCATGCGGCAGACGGTGGCCATCCTCGCCGGCCTGCTCGCTGTTTGCTGTGGGCATGCCAAGACCTTGGCGGAAGCTGCCGAGTCCTTAACGCCCAAACTCCCCGCCGGCTGTATCGTCACCGCTGAGCAGACCCCGCAAGGCACCCGCTTCGCCTTAGCGGGCAAGTCGCCTGACCCGACGCAAGCCCCGGAAACCTTGGTGTTCGAAATCGCTTCACTCACGAAGATCTTCACGGGCATCCTGCTCGCCGAAGCCGTCTTGGAAAAGAAAGTGACCCTCGATACCACGATCGCCGAACTCGTCGGACCTGACTGCAAATTCGCCGATGCCCGCGTCGGGCGAATCACCCTCAAGCAACTCTCCACGCATACCAGCGGCTTGCCCCGTATGCCGGACAACTTCACTAACGGCTTCAAGAGTTACGCGACCTACGACGAGGCACTGATGCTAGCATGGCTCGCTAAGGTCGAGTTAAAGCAAGACGGCCCACACGCCTGCAGCTATTCAAACATCGGTGTCTCCCTGCTCGGCTACTTGGTGGCGAAGCAATACGGTAAGCCTTGGACGGACTGTGTGCTCGAGAAAGTCTGCAAGCCACTGGGACTGACGCACACGCAGCCGAGTCACTTGCCCAGCCTCGGCACCTTAGCTCCGCCCTATAGCGGCACTAAGCCAGGCATCGTTACCACTTTCCAAGCCTTTGCTCCCGCTGGCAGTCTCCGCAGTACTGCCGCGGACATGCTTAAGTTTGGACAAGCCCTGGCAAACCCTGAACGCACGTCACTGAAGGATGCCCTCACACTGGCCTTGCAGGCGCATGCGGACGCCAACCCCAATGGTGGCAAAGTCGCCCTCGGCGCCTTTCGGACGGGCACGGCGGAGCGGCTCGCCTACGGGCATGATGGGGCGACCGCTGGCTACCGTTCATCGATTCAAGTCATGCCGGCCCAAGCCACCGTACGCATCGTGCTCATGAATAATAATACGATGGAAGGCAGTGACATCCTCAAGGCTATGAAATAAGCCGGACCACCTTCCCTATCCCCTTTCCCCTTTTCGCCCCCTTTTCATCACACCCCATGCGTCGTCTCTTCGCCCTATTCCTCGCCCTACCCTGTGCGCTCGTTGCCGAAGCCCCGCAGCCGAACTATGACATCGTCATCTACGGCGGCACCTCGGCCGCCATCATTGCCGCCGTTCAAGCGATGAAGATGGGCAAGACCGCCATCGTCATTAGCCCCGACAAGCACCTCGGCGGCCTCTCGAGTGGCGGCTTGGGCTTCACTGACTCCGGTGACAAGTCCGTCATCGGCGGCCTCTCCCGCGACTTCTACCATCGCGTCTGGCAGACCTACCAGCAGCCCGGCGCGTGGAAGCACGAAGCCAAGGAAAAGTTTGGCAATAAGGGCCAAGGCACGGTGGCAATGGATGCGACTGAGCGTACCATGTGGATTTTCGAGCCCTCGGTTGCCGAGAAAGTCTTCGAAGACTACGTGAAGGAATTTAAGTTGACCATCGTACGCAACGAATGGCTCGACCGAGCACATGGGGTCGAGAAAAAGGATGGACGAATCATTGCCATCAACACGCTGAGCAAACGTCGCTTTGCTGGACGCATGTTCATCGACGCCACTTACGAAGGTGACCTGATGGCTGCCGCTGGCGTCAGCTACACCTTTGGCCGTGAACCCAACGCGGCCTTCGATGAGACCCTTAACGGCATCCAACTCGGGCATGCCAAGTCGCACCAATTTGCAGGCAAGGTTGATCCCTACGTCATTGAAGGCGACCCGAAGTCCGGCCTCTTGCCCCGTATCCAGGACATCCCCGTCGGCGGCCAAGACGGCGCGGGCGACAAGAAGATTCAAGCGTACAACTTCCGCATGTGCCTCACTAAGGTCGAAGCCAACCGCGTGGCGTTCCCGAAGCCGCCCGGTTACGACGCCAAGCAATATGCCCTCCTCGCCCGGGCCTTAGCTCAAGGCGCCACGCACGTCTTTGGTAAATTCGACCTCATCCCGAACGCCAAGACCGACACCAACAACCACGGCCCCTTCAGCACAGATAACATTGGCATGAACTGGGATTATCCGGACGCCTCCTATGAGCGCCGACGCGAGATCATTGCGGAGCACCGCCAATACCAGCAGGGCTACCTGTACTTCCTAGCCAACGACGCCTCCGTCCCGGCCAAGATTCGTGAAGGCTTCGCGCAATGGGGTCTGGCTAAGGACGAGTTCACGGACAACGGCCACTGGCCGCACCAGATTTACGTCCGCGAAGCCCGGCGCATGACTGCCGACGTCGTCGTCAACGAGAACCACCTCAAGCGAAAGATCCCGACCCCACGCTCCGTGGGCATGGGTTCCTACAATATGGATTCGCACAACGTGCAGCGCATCGTCGTGAAGGATGCCGACGGCAAGGCCTACGTCCGCAACGAAGGAGACGTGCAGGTGAATCCGGGTCGTCCCTACCCCATTGAATATGGTGCAATCATCCCGAAGAAGGACCAGTGCACGAACCTCCTTGTGCCAGTCTGCGTCAGCTGCACGCACATCGCCTACGGCTCCATTCGAATGGAACCCGTCTTCATGATTCTCGGTCAGTCGGCCGCCACGGCGGCTTGCTTAGCCATCGACCAGAAGATTGCCGTGCAAGACCTCGCCTACGCCGACTTCAGCGCCAAGCTACTTGCCGATGGACAGATTCTTGATCGGGCCGCGGGTCCCAAGGCTATCCGCCGCGAAGGCAAGGAACTCCCGGGTATCACCGTCGATGACGCCGACGCCAAAGTTACGGGCACCTGGACGGAGAGCGTGGCCTCGGCGGCCTTCATTGGGTCTGGCTATCGCCACGACAGCAAGGGCGAGCACGGCCCCATGACTGCTCGCTTCGAAGCCAAACTCCCCAAGCCAGGTAAGTATGAAATCTTCCTCGCCCTCGTCCCCAACATCAACCGCGCCACGAACGCCCCGGTTACCATCGCCCATGCGGGCGGGAATACCGTCCAAAAGGTCAACCTACGGGACAAGAGCGCCAATAACCTGCTCAGCCTCGGGGTCTACACCTTCGATGCCTCCCATCCTGCCAGCGTAACGATCGGCAACCAAGACACCGACGGGTATGTCGTGATTGACGC
>CAIYAN010000215.1 GCA_903924185.1 uncultured Opitutia bacterium
GCGGGATTGCCGAGGGGGCGGTCAGGGGAATCAATCCAAGCCAGCAGGTCGGCCTTGTCGCGTTCGCTGAGTGAGCAGTCATTAGCCCAGGGGTTGGGCTTGCCGGGCGCTTCGGGGGCAGCGAACCAGGGTGGCATGAGGCCCTGCGAGACCACGCGGCGGATGACCTTAGTGCGGTCTTTGACGCCGATGAGGCTATCCAGCGCAAAGGGTGCGATGCCGCCGCCGTGGTGGCAGGACACGCAGTTCTGTTGGAGGATGCGGGCGACGTCCCCGTAGTAGGTGACCTTGGTCGGCGCGTCCGTTGGCTTAGGTCCGAGGTCCAGTTCGCAGCCCGGGGCGGAGGTGGCGGCGGTAGTCACGGCGCGTCCGGCGAGGAAGTCGCCAATCGCATCCTTGAGGTAAGTGCGCCGCGGGGTTTCGCGGTTGTAGTTCGTGCCGTATTGGTCGTCGAGGGCGCCGCGGTAGAGCAGGGTGCGCGTGCCATCGATGAGGAAGACCTCGGTTGTCGTGCGGGCGCCGAGGGCGCGGGACAGGGTGAGTTCTTTATCGTGCACGTAGAGCCCGCGGTAACCCGCGGACTTCAATTGCGCGCGGATGGCATCGGTCGTCTCGCTAGCGTAAGGATTGACTAGAATCAACGTGAGCCCTTGGGCTTGAAGTTGAGCCTCCAGTGAAACCAGACTGGGTAGGTAGCGCTTACTGACCGGACACGTGCTGCTGGTCATGGCCAGGACGATTCCCTTAGACGCTTTGTAGGATGAGAGCCGGTGGCTTTGCCCTTGGAGATCGGTTAACGTTGCGTCGGGGATGAGCCGACCAACTCCGAGGTCGCCTGGTTTCTGAATGAGTGGGCCGGGTGCTTTGAGCGCGGCGAGCTCATCGGCGGGCACGGCGGTACTCTGGCCGGACACCTTGCGGTATTCTTCGAGGGTGATGACCCCGTCTTGATTAACGTCGAATTTCTCGAAGACCTTCGGTGCCGGAAATTCCAGTGGCGTGACCTTGCCGTCGCCGTTGCGGTCATAGCGACGGAATAAGGCGTCACCCGCTGGCGCCTGAGCGAGCAGACTGCCCGCCATGAGGAGGCCCAGCAGTGACGTCTTCATTAAATAAGCCTAGGCTTAGCGGGCGGGCTCTTCGCGACGGACCGGACCCTCTTCGCCGCGGCGGACCTGCGGTTGATTCTGGGCGGCGAGGGCCTTGTGCATTTTCTCGAAAAGCGGGGCGAGCGAAGGATCGAGCTTAATGGCGGCGTCTTGGGTCAACTCATGCTCCTTGCGCGTGGCTTCCTCGGCGGACTTGCGGGCCTTGAGGGCCAGTTCGCGGGCTTCCTTAAGATCGGCATTGTCCTTCAGCTTTTCCATGGCCGCTTGGAGCTTGTGCTGTTCGTCAGGCGTCAAGGCGTTGGTGCGACGCTGGACCTGATTCTGCGGCTGAGTATTTGCGACTCGACCCGGCTCGATGGGAGCGCCTTGGCCCTTGCCGAACTGCGGTTGGATGTTGCGACCCTGGGCGGCGGGCTCTTGGCCGGGGTTGCCCGGGATGAAGTCAGGCCTGGCCGGGATGGGGCCGTTCTGGCCGCCTTGGGGCGGGATGTAGACCCAGCCGCTCAGCTGGGGGGCAGTCGGAGAGCGGTCGCCTCCTTGGCGTTGGACGCGCGGGGTTTCATTGTTGCCACCTTGGGCGTTGGCCCGGTCGCGCTGGGGGCGCTGGACCTGGGGCTGCGGGTCACGGGGCGGGGTGTCGCCTTGGGGCGCGTCAGCGGCAGCGAGCAGGGTGGCGGTGAGGAGCCAGCAGGCGAGGGGGGTGGGGTTCATATGTAGAATATAACAACGGCCTCCCCGGGAAGTTGCGAGGAAGGAAAGAGGTTTGAATGCCCGGCGGACTACCTAAAGATGCGGCCATCTCCTATGCGTGCCTTTTACTTACTCGGCCTCTTGGTCGCCCTGAGCCCTTTAGGTGCCGCCGACCCTGTCGCCCCCACCCGTAAGCCTAATGTCCTGTTCATCGCCGTTGACGATATGAACAATGACCTCGCCTGTTACGGACACCCTTTCGTCAAGTCCCCGAATATCGATCGGCTGGCGGCCCGCGGGGTACGTTTCGACAAGGCCTATTGCCAGATGCCGTGGTGTTCGCCGAGCCGCGCATCGCTGATGACGGGGCTGCGTCCCGACACCACGCGGGTCATGGACCTAAACTACGACTTCCGGCAAGGCCTGCCGAATGTGGTGACGCTGCCGCAGGCCTTCCGGAAGGCCGGCTACTACGCGGCCCGCGTCGGGAAGATTTACCATTACGGCAATCCGGGTGACATTGGTACGAGTGGTTTAGATGACCCCGCCTCTTGGCAAGAAGTCGTGAATCCCGCCGGCCGCGACAAGACGACCCTAGAGCGTGATATCCTCATCATGAAGCCGACGTCGGGTTTTGGTTCCTCGATGTCCCTCCTTGCGGACAAGACTGGCAAGGATGAAGACCATACTGACGGTAAGGTCGCGACGGAGGCCATCAAACTCCTCGAGGCGCATAAGGATAAGCCCTTCTTCCTCGCGGTCGGTTTCTACAAGCCGCACTGCCCGTGGGTCGCGCCACAGAAATGGTTCGATATGTACAAGCTGAAAGACGAAGTCCTGCCTCCGATTACGCCGGAATGGAAGGCCACCGTGCCTGACGTGGCGTTGGCTTCGACCAAACCCTGGCCATACAAGGGCGTGACCGCGGAAGAGGCCCGGCAGTGCCGCCTCGCCTACCACGCCACGATTTCCTTCGTGGATGCGCAGATTGGCCGGGTCGTCGATGCCTTGGATCGGTTGGGTCTAGCCGACAACACCATTATCGTCTTCTGGAGCGACCATGGGTACCACTTAGGCGAGCACGGCCTTTGGATGAAGCAGAGTTGCTTCGAGGAATCGACCCGCGTGCCCTTGATCATCGTCGCGCCGAAGGCCGTCGCTGGAAAGGCCAGCCCGCGCACCGTCGAACTGGTTGACCTGTATCCGACGCTGACGGACCTTGCTGGCGTGGCCGCGCCACCAGGCCTGCAAGGCGTTAGCCTGCGCCCGTTATTAGCCGACCCAGTGGCGACGTGGAATCGCCCGGCACATTCGCAGGTCATCCGCGGCGGCCTCAATGGCCTTCAGGGCTATTCCATTCGCACGGAACGCTGGCGCTATACCGAATGGGAGGGCGGCACGAATGGCGTCGAACTGTATGACCATGACACCGATCCGCAGGAGATGAAAAACTTGGCGATGGACCCCGCTCACGCGAAAACTGTGGCCGCCCTTCAAGCGCAGATTCGTACCATGCACCCTGTGAAAGTTCCTGGCGGCAAGGCTTTGAAGCCGCATAAAGAGGGCGCCGGGAAGTAGCCGACCGGCGGAGCTAGGGGAACCAAGAGGGCGGTGCCGGCTTCTGGGCTGGCCGCCTAGAAGATTCCACCATTGCGGAAACATCGGAAATTCCTAGAACCCGCTGATGGCTTCTGCTCTCCTCCATCTCGCTCGCGCTGGCCGGGAATACGGCACCTGCGTCGTGGAGGAGTTGGCGGCCCGCTTGGCGGCCGGCGAAGCCTTGCCGACGGACCACTATTGGCGGCCAGGTATGAAGGAGTGGGAGATGGTGGCTGCGCTCCTCGCCCCGCGTCCCCAGCTGCCCTTCGCTCGTCCGGCCGACAAGGAGACCAACTTTTTTGACGATCTTTTTAGCCGTGAAAGCAAGGTCAAGGGCTTGCAGTTGCTCTGGGATAAACTCGCGACGTCACCCCGCGAATGCTTGGTCTCTGAGGCTGATATAATCGCCCTCACGTCAAAGCTCGGGTACGATGTGCGGAAGCGCTGCCAGGATGACTTTAAGCAGTGGTACCGCCAGGCCTTGGCTGCCTATTTGGCGGATCGCCTCTTTACGCCGGACGAGAAGGTTAACCTCGAAAACCTCGCCCGAACCTTCGGGTTCGACGCGGTGACGACGCTGGCGCTGCATCGGGCGGAGTTCGAGTCCTACTACGCCGTCGGTGCGATGACCTGCCTGATGCGAGCAGGTACGCCGGAAGAGAAGGCCCAGCAACTCCAGCTCCTCGCTCAGGAAGTGCCCTTGCCGTCTTCCGTGGTCTCCGAAGTCAAGCTCCGCGCCTTTAAGACCTATTTTGGTGATCTCTATAAGCAGAATGTGGTGAGGGAAGATGACGAGAACTTGCTGGACCCCAGTGTCGGCAGGGAGCTGCGCCGGATGGCAAATATCCACGGGTTGGACTTAGCCGACGCCTTCCCTGAACTCTCGGCGCAGCTGGCGCAGTCGACCCAGCTTTGGCAGCTCTATAAGGCACCGTTAACGCCGATCACGTCTGACCGCGAATTGGGCACGGAGCCTTGTTATTGGGATCGGCACGTCGAGCTCTACCAGAATAAGCGTGTCACCGTGCGCCGTAGCTACGGCGGTTTCGGTTCGAGTATTAAGATTTTCGGCAGCCTCCGTTACCGCGTCGGTAGTTACGACGTGCAGCGTCAGACCGAAGATCAGGTTGTTCAAGTCGATGCAGGCCGGCTGCTTTTCTTGGCACAACGAGCCGTCTTCGATGGCCAGCTCAAGAACATGAACTTTAAGTATGCCAAGGTCGTCGATATCGTTTCTTACACCAACGCCTTGGTCGTCAGCCGCGATAGCGGCCCAGACCTCATCTTTATGTTCTCGGAGGGCCCGGCCGAAGCGGGGGTCATTCTGCGGCGGTTGGTCCGGCAGGCGAAGGGCTGATTGGGGGCGTTTCTGTATGACAGGCGGACGATTTGACGACGTTGTGTAGTCGCAGTAGAACTTAGGCATGTCCAGCGTACCGCTCACTGTCTTCTATAGCCCGGCCTATGTCGTCGAAGGGCGGATGGAGACGGTCACCAAGGCCAAGCTGGTCGCCGAGTTGATCGAGTCGGGGAAAGCCGGGGAGGTTCGGTTGCGGGCACCAAAGCTCGCCACCCGTAAGGAACTCGGCCTGATCCATGACCCCGAGTATGTGCGGAGCACTTTCGAGGACACCGGGGCTTTCCTCGAGGTCGGGCCATGGTCGCTGCCCTTGCTCAATAGCATTCTCGCCTCCACGGGCGGCATGCGCGATGCCGTGAACGAAGCCCTGCGGACTGGTCGGTCGGGGAGTCTGTCGAGTGGGTTGCACCATGCGCGGCGCCGCTCGGGTAATGGCTTCTGTCAGTTTAACGGTTTGGCCCTGGCCGCCTTGGAGGCGCTCAAGAAGGTCAAGACCATTGGCATTCTCGACCTCGATGCGCACGCCGGGGGCGGTACGTTCGACATTCTTGGCGACGACCCGCGGGTCACTCTCGCGGACATCACGGTAAACTCCTTCGACTCGTGGGAACCGACTGATTCCAATCGTCATTTCTACCATGAAGTCAGCGATCCGCGGAGTTATCTCGGCCAAGTCGAGGACGCCTTGCACTTTCTGGAGCCAGTTAACTGCCTAATCTACAACGCGGGGATGGACACCTACGAAAAGGCCGGCGGCCTAAAAGGCATTACGAAGGACATTATTCGGAAGCGCGAGCGCCTCGTTGCCGAGTGGGCGCGGCGTCGGAAGATTCCGCACCTCTTCGCCTTAGCCGGCGGCTACAAGTGGGGCGGTTTAAGTTTAGCGCAGATTGCGGAACTCCATCTCGAGACCGTCCAAGCCTTTGCGCAGCCTTAACCTTCGAGCTTTGGGATGTTCAGCTCCTTGAGCGTGAAAAGACCCTTCTCATTCGGCAGCACGAGGAAGAGTTTACATTCCTTGCTCTGGGCAATCGCGATCATGATGGGCCACTGAGCTTGCGGTACCGCGGCCACGACGAGCATCGGGTCTTCCCCGGCGGAGGTCCCCGCCGGTTCTTCGATGGCGACACCTTTGTGCTCGATATCAAAATCATGGTTCAGCCAGCGTCCGAGCTCTTTGGCGAGCCCACGCATATCGGACTTGCCGACCTCGATTTTGGTGCGGTCGACCAGGGCCCAGAGCGGTAGGGCGAAGTTATGTTCCAAGGAGTCCATACGGGACGAGCGGGTTGGAGAGCCTTACGCCAGTTTGATTAACTCAGCCGTCGCGGGGATATCAGAGATAATCTGATCCGGGTCAGGGCCGACGCCAATATAGCGCAGGTTGGGCAGGGAACGGAGCGAGCCACCGCGGGCGGCGAGACGCACGATTTCGGCCATCGTGAAGGCCACGTAACGGCGGGCCGCCGGGGGCAGCTGCGCGAAGGAACGGATCGAAGAGATATCGGACGTCCAGCCTGGCAGGGTGGCGTAGATGGGCTTGAGGGCACGACGGACGGCGTCGTTGCGCGGTACGCCCATGACCGTCTGGCCGGCCGCGTCGCGGTAACCCGTGCAGAGCAGTAAGTCGCCGCCCTGCCAAGTGCCATGCGGCGAGAGCGCATCGAGTTTGTTTAGGACCAAATCATCGTAGCCACCGTAGCGAAGGGCATCGGCTTTCTCGACGAGGTCGGACCAACCGACCATGCGTTGGCGGCCAGTGCTCGTGCCGAATTCTAATTTCGCGAGCGCCTGTTGGAGCGGGTGTGCATCCTCCATCTTCGTCAGGAAGACGTGCGTACCGACCTTCGTGTCGTAGGCCTTACAGCAACCGACCGTGTGAATCGCTTGGACGGGAATCCCGGCGGACTGGAAGAACTCGGGCGTGTAGGTATGGGAAGCCGTGACGTTCGGGGCGAAGCCGGCGCGCTTATCGAGCCAGTAGGCTTGGCCGAATTCACCAATGATACGGCGGTCGGCAGCGAGGTCGCCGAGAATGCGGTCGCGCACGTCGCCGATGGCGTGGGCTAACTGCTGGCCGGCGGACCAATAGGCGGACAGGACGGCGGCGTGGTCAAAGGTGAACGGTTCCTTGCCTGCAAAGCGCGTGAAGTCGAATTCGGAAGGGGCGAAGACGCCGGACTCGATGGCACCCTTGTTAGCGCGTAGTTCGGCTTCGGTGAGTTTGGCGAAGAGCCCCGCCCACTTTTCGGGAGATAACTTGCAGACCTCGCGGACCGTATCGCCGGCGCGATGAAGGCGGGCGGAGAGACGCTCGGCGTAGGCGGCCTGAGCACCGAGGAACTCAGAGTAATAAATCTGCATCTGGCCAACTTCGTCAGCGTAAGCGGGCGTGATGCCACGACCCGTGGAGCCGCGGGGCTCTTGGCCGAGCGTATGGATGCGGTAGTCTTCCCAGGCGAGGTCGAGGATGCGGTGGGCGACGTCGCTGACCATGCAGCGCTCATCGATGAGTAGACGGTTGAGGACGGGGATGCCGATTTTCTCGAGGGGCAAGGCTTCCCATAACGCTTTGCGCGGGTCAGCGACCACCCCAGCGCCGAGGGCGAGGCAAGCCACGTCGTGTTCAGCCACGCCGCCGGGCAGGAGATTGAGCTTCAGTCCGGCAACTGTGTGGCCGGAGTTGGCGCCGCCGTTGACCTTGAGCACTGTCCCGACCACGTCTCGACGGCCCGTGAGTAACTGTAGCTCGCGGACAATCTCTGGGATGAGGCGGCCCTTGCCCTCGTCTCCCATGCTGATGCCAACGTCGGCGATGAGGTGGCTTTGGAACGGAGTGAGGGCCATGGACAGAAGGGAGTAAAGCGGGCGGGGTGGGCCGACCGCAAGGCGGAAGGAACGGCTCGGGGCGACTTAGGCCGTGGGGTTCTTCTGGCTCTCGTAGAAGTCATTGATCTTCTTCGAGACGTCGCGGTAGCCAGAATCGGCCATATAGATGGCCTTGTATTCCTCGATGGCTTCCTTGGTGCGGCCCATTTTCTCGTAGGCACCGCCCAATTCGTAGATGATGTCCTTCTTAAGGTCGTTCATCACTGGGACTTCGGACTTCGCGAGGAGCAGCTGGTCGACACCGAGGTCGAACTTACCGCTGGCGACGAAGCACTTACCGATCGAAAGGATGGAGCTCTGGCGGAACTTCGGGTTGCGCTGGGCATACTGCAGCTGCTGGATTGCTTCGTCGAGGCGACCAGCACCGAAGAGCAAGGAGCCGTACTCGAAACGGAAGGAGTAGTCGTTCGGGTAGCGCTCGACCAGGCTCGCCGTCGTCTGCATGCGGTATTCGGTGAGTTCCTTATCATTGGCGATGAGGGCGGCGGCCGAGGCGGCATCTCCCGGCGTGGCGGCGAGGTGATCGCGGTGGCCTTTGGAGACCTTCTCGTAGCGCTGGGTGATGAGGTCGATTTCCTGGCGCTCAAGTGATGAGTCGGCCTTACCGAGGGTCGTCAGGCGTCCGCGCTGGAGCCAAGCAATAGCGCTGTCGAGGTCGCCGGCGGAGACGAACTGGCGGACGATGTCGCGGTAGAGGTCGAGGCTGTCCGGCTGGGCCTGAATCTTTTCGGCCAAGGCGGCGGCCTGTTCGAGGGCGGTGGTCGAGTCGGTGACCTTGCGGGAAGACTGTTCGAGGCGAAGCGCTTCGTCCTTGTCCTTCAGCTTGGACTGGAAGTCACCCTTATCTTCCCAGTTACCCTTCTTCATCGTCTTGCTGACGGAGGCCTTTCGGATGCACTCTCCGAGGTCGCCGTTACCAGGGAAAAGTTTAAGACCGGCATCAGCCGCCGCGAGGGCGAGGTCGTACTCACTAGCGGTAATCCAGGTGTTGGAAAGGTCGACGTAGTGCTGGACCTGCTTGGGTTCGATTTGGGTGAGCTCTTCGAAGGCGAAAGCTGCGAGTTCGGGGAACTCCAGTTTAAGGGCAGCGGCGGCGATGGTCTTATTCGCGTTCACATCGGCGGGGCTTTTGGCGAGTTTAGCTTCGGCGTCGGCAATGGCAGCGACGGGGTCCTTTTCGGCGGACTTGGCGATGCTGCCGGAGGTGAGGGCGTTGGTGATGCCGTCAAAGAGACCCTTCCTTGTTCCCAAGACTACCTTCTGCGCCTTGCGGAGCGTGCGGCGGACTTCGATGCAACCCAGGTTGCGGCTGAGGATGCCCGAAAGGATTTCGATGGCATACTGTGGGTTGGTCTTCAGTTGCTGCTCGGCCGCGGAGATCTGCTTCTGCAGGCGGGGATCGAGGTCAGTAAGGGCGACTTTTTTCATGGATGGTGTAAGATGGACCTGCGAAAATTGACCTTCCCGACGGCGTGGGTCAATCCCTTCGGCGGGAAAAACGCAGGTGGCGGCGGAGGGCAGGGCGCAACGGTGCGGCGATGATTCTCCCGATACAGTCCATCGCCCCGCATTTACAAGGGTGAAAGAGGCTTTCGGCTAGCGAAAAACCATAGTCAAAGGTGATTTCTTCGTTGGCGATGATGGGGCGGAAGGCGACTAGCCAAGGGTGTCCCACCGCCGCATCGAGAATCAGCTCAGAATTGGGCAAGCAGGAGTGGTTGGCGTGGCGGGCAGGGTTAGCGGGTGTTGAGCCGTCGAGCCAGAGCCCCGGCCTTATTTCCAATAAATAGGTAGGCTCTCCTGGGGTGCAGACGTCGGGAGGGGTGTTTAGCAGGACCCCGTTGTAGGCGGTAATGCGTTCGCCTGCGGCGAAGGCGCGCGTGGCAAAAAGCCCCAGCCCGCTAATAGGCGAAGGTTTGGACTCCGTCCCGGTTGCACTCATGCCTCCGGCTTAAGGTCGCGCGTCATCAGAGCCGTGACACCTGCCCGGGCATCGAGGCCTTCGAATAGGATACGGTGCAGGCAAAAGAGGATGGGCGCGTTGAGCTGGCTCGCCTTGGCCATGCGGGTCAAGGTGTCGGTTGCGCGATAGCCCTCCACGGAGTCGCGACGAGTCGCGAGAGCGGTGATGGCACCTACGGCGTCTTTGGCTACCTGTTCGCCAAAGGAGCGGTTGCGGCTCCAGCCGCCGTGAGCGGTGGCCATGAGGTCGCCGACGCCGCCGAGGCCGAGGAAGGTTTCGGGACGGCCGCCCACGGCGACGCCAACGCGCATCATTTCTTGCAAGGCGCGGGTGAGGAAAGCGGCCTTGGCATTAGAGCCGAGCCCAAGCCCATCGCAGAGGCCAGCGCCCACCGCATACACGTTCTTTAAAGTGCCACCGATTTCGACGCCTGGGAGGTCGGAGGAAGTGTAGGCACGGAGTGTTGGACCGCTCAGGGCGGCTTGGACTTCGCGCAGCGTATCGTCGTCTTGATGGGCGGCGAGGACCATGGCGGTAGGCATACCGCGGGCGACCTCGTCGGCGTTACTCGGTCCGCTTAAGGTCGCGACGGGAATAGTGCCCGCGCCGAGTGCCATCACTTCGGTCGGGCGGCGCAGGGTGTTTTGGTCGAGGCCCTTGCAGAGCGAGACGACCATGCGGGCCGAGGAAGCACGTAGGGCCGGTCCGATTTGCGCCACGAGTTCGGAGAGGCCTTTGGACGGGCAAGCGAGGAAGACCACGTCGGCGTCCATGAGCGCAGGAACGGCTTCGAGGCCAATCTGGAGCGACGGCGAAAGTTTATGACCTTTCAGGTAGTCGGTGTTCTCGCGTTCAGCGGTGAGCTTGAGGGCCTGCTCTAAGCGACGCGGCACTAGGGTCACGGTGTGCCCTTGGCGGTCGAGGTGAATGGCCATCGCTGTTCCCCAGGCGCCGGCACCGAAGATGACGCAGTTCATTGCGGGCCTCCTTTGCGCACCTGCCGGGCCCAGCGTTGGACTGCGGCGACTGCGTCTCGATGGAGGTGAGCTTGCGGTTTCACGAAGGGCGGTGGTTCGGGGGTGAGCCCGAGCAGGTCATGAATGACGAGGATCTGGCCATCGCAACCCGTGCCCGAGCCAATACCTATAGTCGGTACGTCGACCGCCGCGGTGATTTTTGGCATGAAGGAAGTATCCACGCATTCTACGACGATGGAGAATGCCCCCGCGTCGGCGACGGCTTGGGCGTCGGCGAAGAGGCGGACTTGGTCGGCGGGTGTCAGGCCACGGCGGCGATAGCCAGTGGCGTGGACCCGCTGGGGCATGAGCCCGACATGACCCATCACTGGGATGCCGGCGTCCACGAGTTTTTCGATGTGTTTGGCGAGCGAAGCGCCTCCTTCAATCTTGACGCCTTGGGCGCCCCCTTGCTGCAGGAGCGCACGGCAAGCCTTGAGTAGGTTCGGGAAACTGTCGTGGGCTAGTCCAAAGGGCAGGTCAGCGATGACGAGCGCAGTGGGTTTGGCCCGGACGACCGCGGCCGTGTGGTGCACCATCATCTCGAGCGTCACGCCCACGGTGTCGGCCATGCCGAGGACCGTGTTGCCAACGGAGTCACCGACCAGAATGAGGTCGGCGCCGCCTTGGTCAGCGATTCGGGCTGTGACGGCATCGTAGGCCGTGAGGCAGACGATGGGGCGGGTGCCTTTGAGGGCACGAATGGACCGGGTGGTGGCCTTCACGCCCAAGGGACTACCCCCTGACCGCCCGCTTGTAAAGCGTGGGCGAAGGGTGTATGGTGCAAAAGATGTTCGGGCGTATCATCAGATTCTTCAAACGCGTGGATTACCGTGAAGGCGGTTATCAGCACCCTGATTTACCTGGGTCGGTGGGGGCGCCGTGGCATCTCCGTTTGCGTCTGATGCTCACCCAGCGGGGCGGTCCGGACGTGAATCAACAGACGCCGGACTTTTGGGTGCGCCATCGCCGGTGGTTGACGGTGGTCTTGGCTCTGCTCCTCGCTTGGCTCGTCGTGGTGAGCGCGCTTGCCTGGAATTTCTTCGAAGGCTAAGCCGATCGCGGTAACTTAAACTTCAGTGGCAGCAGACGGAGGTCTTCCTTGAGCGTGACCGTCGACTGGGTGCGTTGGCACCAGTGAAGCAGCACGGCGTGTAACCAAGGTAGTGAGCAGCTCGCTTCGCGAAAACGGAGCGTGAAAGTCGTCCCATCACTGGACCAGTTCAGTCCAGTGACACGGAAGGATACGGGCTCCGCTTGGCCTTGGAGTGTCAGCGTCGCCGAGACATCTGCGCCCGCAAGTTCGAGCAGGGTGATTTCACCGACGTCGGCGAAGCGCTGCGACACGAACTTGGCAATCTCCGCTTCGAGCGCGTTCACGCGGAGAGAGCGACGCCTTCCAGGTAAAGGCCGAGTTCCTTAGCGCGGGCAATCACCGCGGGCTTATCGATCATGATGACCC
>CAIYAN010000216.1 GCA_903924185.1 uncultured Opitutia bacterium
AGCCAAGAAGGCCGGCCTCGAGGCTGCTGAGAAGAAGCACGAAGAAATCCACCACCACGCCGTGAGCGGCTGGGCTCCTTTCGCGGTTTTCCTCCTGATCATTTCGGCCATCTTCTTCGCCGGCTTCCTGTCCATCGCCCTCCAGCGTCGCGCCAATGAAGCTGCTAAGAACGGCCTGCTCGTCTTCATCGCCCATTTGGGTGCTTGGGCGCTAGCCACCTTTATCGCTTTCGAGCCCTTCCTTTCGCACCACGGCCTCACCAAAGCTTGGTCGGTCGTTGGTATCGCCGGTCTCGTCCTCATCGTGCCGATCGCCTTCGCGTGCGTTGGGCATGCCGATGACCACGGCCACTGAGACTCTCGCTCAGATTTGCCCGACTTGGCTGAAGTCGAATAAGGTGTGGCTAATCAGACCTCGCTCTAAAACGGCGAGGTCGCTGTTTTCCTCGGGTTCGATGGCCTGACCATCATTCCAAGCAAAGCGGTAGCCCAGTGCCGAAGGCTGAAAGAGTGAGCCATGGCGAACGAGGGCAGGGCTGGCGCGTTCCATGGGCGTCGTGTCCGTCACGCCGGCTGGGTAGTTCAGGCTGTGGACTTCGAGGCCGCGGTGGGGCTGCCCGACCAAAGCCTTAGCAAAGCGTGCAGCATGCCGGCAGGCGGTTTCAAGGTGCGGGCGGAGTTCGGGTGGGCATTCGGAGGAGGCGCGGTGAACGCGTTCAAAGATGGTTTGCTCGAGGTCGAGCGAGCAGGCCACCGCTGGGATGCCCCATGCCGTACCTTCGGTCGCACCCGCGAGGGTGCCAGAGCTGAGGCAGAGAGGCATCGTGGCGTTGAAGCCAATGTTAAGGCCAGAAAGGACCACGTCTGGCTTCTGCTTGAGGAGGTGGCTGAGGGCGATGTTCACGCAGTCCGAGGGGGTGCCATCAATCGACCAAGCCTCGTCGCCGAGGCCGGGGTAGGCCGCCACGGTGACCTCGCGGTGGCGGCTGAACGCCCGGCCAATCCAGCTACGCTCACCTGAGGGGGCGGCCACTTTGACTGCAAAGCCTTCGGCTTGGCAGGCGGCCACCAGCGCATGGAGGAAGGCCGTGCCAATCCCGTCGTCGTTCGTGAGTAAAACCGTGGGCTTCATTTCGCGTCACAGTGGTACTTCCCGCCGAGCGGGCAACGCGGAAGGTTAGGGCTGCTTGGAGGGGTTGCCCGCTTCGAGGGCGACAATCTGGTCGCGGAGTGCCGCGGCCGACTCAAAATCTTCTTCTTTAACCGCTTCCGCTAGCAACGCTTGACAGGCCGCCAGTTTGGCTTGGCGGTCGGCCGTCAAAGCCTGCGGTCGGCGGCCTTGGTGGGCCATGCCTGGTTGGAGACGGGCAATGGTCGCCAAAACTTGGTCCGTGTGGGCTTGATAGCAGGTGGGGCAACCAATGCGGTGGGTGCGTTCGAAGTCTTGCCAGCGGAAACCGCAAGACGGGCACCGGCCCCGTCCGGTCGGACTAGGGACGCTCAATTTGTATCCCAATTCAACGGAGGGGAGTAGGCCGCCAGCGACCGGGGCGGTGACGACCGGACAAGCTTGGCAGCAGCCGAACGACTCTGCCTTTCCCCCGGAGACGAGGGTGAAGTAGGTCGAACAGGGCTGGGTGCAGCCTTGGCACTGGGACGGGCGTTGATCCATCAAGGAGTAGGCTGACCGTTCACGGGCATATTTCAAGCGTGGGCCCAAACCTTTTCAGGTTGAAGCCCTGCTCCCGCTGGATTGCCTAGGGGTAATGCTTTGCACCGTTCTTCCCATCGTCTTGGCAGCCGAGACCGAAAAGGGCGCCCTCTGGTATTTTCGTCAGATGGACAGCGCAGGTTTGGCCGTCGCCGCTGTCCTTGTCATCTGTTCCTTCATTGGTTGGGGTGCGATGATCCAGAAGTGGTCCGACGTCCAAGAGCTCCGTCGTCGTAATCACGGCTTCGATCGTCGCCTCCGCGATCAACATTCGGTCATCGCCCTCAACTTTCCTGGCAGCGGTAATCTTTGCCCTTATGAATTCCTCGTGGCTGAGGCCGTCTCCGCCGTGCAGCGTCACAAGGGCCGCTTAGTCCGCCAGTCCGATGTGCGTCTCTGCATGGGGCACGTCGAGAATGCGCTCCAGCGTGGACTCTCTCGCACGATGGTGAAGTACGAAGACAAGATGGTCATCTTGAGTTCACTCGTTTCGGGCGGTCCTTTCTTAGGCCTGTTGGGAACGGTGTGGGGCGTCATGGTGACGTTCGGTGCCTTGACCGAAAAGGCCAGCATCGCGCAGCTCGCTCCCGGCGTCTGCGGTGCGTTAGTGACCACCACCCTCGGGCTACTCGTTGCCATCCCGGCGACCTTCGGCTATAACTATTTGCTGACGCAGGTGAAGATCATGAGCACCGAGTTGGAGAATTTCGCCAGTACCTTGGCCGACCGCGTCGAGTTAGAACTCGAAGCTGAGGCCCGTCTGAATTTTGAACAACAACAGCAGCGCGAGCTGCTGCGCCGCGCCGTCGCCCAGGCTGCCGCGGTCTCCGCCCCGGCGAGCACTGCACCCGTGCCCGCCGCTGAGCCTGCCGCGCCAGGTGAATTGCCGGGTTGGGAAGACGCCCAGTAACCATGGCCCGTTCTTTTTCCAAGCAGTCCCGTCTGCACGTCATCAGCGAGCTGAACGTGACCCCGATGCTCGATCTCTGCTTCGTGCTCCTGATCATTTTCATGATTGCCACGCCAGTTCTGGAACAGACGACGGCCATTAATTTACCAAAATCCGATAAGGGCGTCGGCAAGTCGGCTGACTCCAAGACGCAGTATCGCTTTGTAACCATCGCGGCTGATGGTGGCCTCGCCATCGGCAACCGTGCCGTTAATCGGCAGCAGTTGGAGGCGGAGTTTGCCCAGATTGCCGCCATGCCTGAAGCGGATCAGCCTATCATCCGCGTCCGCGGCGATGGTGGCTTAGCCTATCAGAAAATCATCGATGTCCTCTCGTTGGCTAAATCTAAAGGGCTGACCAAGGTCGGCCTTGACTCGGAGATTCGCTAACATGGCTGAAGGCAGCAAAGGCATTGTCGGTTCCATCGCGGTCCACCTCGGTATCGTCGCTGTGCTGGTGGGGGCGTCGTGGTATGCCGCCCGCCACACGGGTGAACCGATCGAGGCTACGGATATCTTGTTGGTTAACTTGGACGGCATTCCCGGTCGCAAGGCTGGCTTGGTCGGCGAAAAGGCGGGCGTCGCCCGTGGTCATGAATCCGGCACCCAGAGCGGTATCAAGATTGTTAAGATTAAGCCCCTCGATGTGGAGAAGATCAAAGAGGAAGCCCGCGAAGCGCACGCCCAGGCCAATGCGGAGCGTTCCAACGCGAAGGCGGATAACGCCAAAACGAGTAAGACCACGACCTCGGGTGCGTCCACGAGCCGCACGACCTTCAGTGATTTTCAAAGCAAACAAAAAGGCGGCACGGGCCGTTCCACTGGTTCCGTCGGCTCCGTCGGGAGCGTCAGCATCAAGAAGGGCCGCAACTACGGGGAAGGTAATAACGGCGGCGACGGTGGGAGCGCTTCTGAGCAGCAAATCTACGCCGGCACCGTGACGGCGCGCTTCAAGTCGGCCTGGGCCGACATTATCGCCGCGGACGGCGCAGCTTCGGCCGCCACCTGTGGCGTGGTCGTCAAGGTCGACGCCAGTGGCACGGTTAATTTTGTTTCATGGATTAACCGTCCGAAGGATGCACATGTCGCTGAACTCGTGAAGCGCGCCTGTGCCCAAATCGGCAACTGTGGTCCGCCCCCGGGGCGCACCGCCTTCGAAATCGAGTTCCCGAACGTCGGTGTGTCCGAAGGCTGAAGCCGCTTAGTTGCGGACTTCGAGGACCATCTGGACCTCGACGGAAACCCCGAGCGGCAAGCCGTTGACGGAGACGGCCGCGCGGGCGTGCTTGCCGGCGTCGCCGAAGACTTGCAGGAGGAATTCCGAAGCACCGTTCAGCACCTTGGGGCTGTCGCTGAAGCCGTCGATACCGTTGACGAAGCCATTGACCATCACAACGCGGACAACCTTGTCCAGTGAG
>CAIYAN010000217.1 GCA_903924185.1 uncultured Opitutia bacterium
CCGCTCGCCGCCAAGGTCGAGGTCTACTACGAGGTCGACCTGGCGCGCACCGTCATCGAAATCCAGTGCAACGACCGCCTCGGTCTGCTCTTCCGCTTCGGTCGCGCCATCCGGGAGGCCGGCTATGCCATCACCTTCGCCAATATCGCCACGGAGCAGGGCTTCGCCATCGATACCTTCTACCTGGCCCCCGAGCGTGGCCTGACCCGCGACCCGCATCCGCCCGAAGCCTTGGCCGAGGTCTTGCGCGGCGTGGTCTCTTGAGCGTCGTCCCACCTTGCTTCGGGCAAGCAACCGCCCAAACTAGCTTCGTCCCGCCATGAACAAGCTGCTCACCCTCCTGAAGTCCGGGCTAATCGCCTGCGCCGCCTGCGGTCTCCTCCTTGCGGCCGATCCCAAACCTTCCACCGAAAAGACCATGACCACTCCTCCCAAGCTCGAGAAAGCCACCTTCGGGGCCGGCTGCTTCTGGGGCGTCGAATATCAATATGCCAAGATTCCCGGGGTCCATTCAGCCGAGAGTGGTTACGCCGGCGGCAAGACGCTGAATCCGACCTATGAGGAGATCTGCGCCAAGGGCACCGGCCACGCCGAAGTCATTGAGGTGACCTTCGACCCAGCTAAGGTGAGCTATCGCACGCTGGTCGAGTATTTCTTCAAGATGCACGATCCGACGCAGGTGAACCGCCAGGGTCCGGATATCGGCGATCAGTATCGCTCCGTCATCTTCACGCACTCTCCCGAGCAGCAGAAGGTCGCCGAAGACGTGAAGATCGGGCTCACGCTCGCCAAGGCCTTCAGCCGTCCGATCGCCACCCAGATCGAGTCCGCTCCGAAGTTCTGGCGCGCCGAAGAATATCACCAGAAGTATTACCAGCTGCGGGGCAAGAAGCCCTACTGCCATCTGGTGCCCTTCGCGGAAGAGAAGTAAGTCGTGGCTGAACGGCGCCTTGGGTCGGACGACGCCCTGCCTGGCCTTGGCCAGGGGGTCCCTGACGCTATTCCGGAGCGCCGACGCCCCTTGGCTTCGCGGATGCGTCCTCGTAATCTCTCGGAGGTCGTCGGCCATGCCAGTCTGCTCGGACCTGAGGCCTTGCTGCCGCGCTTGATCAAGGCCGATAACTTCGGTTCGCTGCTTTTCTACGGCCCTCCTGGCTGCGGTAAGACCACCTTGGCCGAAGTCATCGCCGCCGAGACGCAGTCTTTCGTCGTCCGCGTCAACGCGGTGCTCTCCGGCACGCCGGAGCTCCGCGAGATCCTGGCCGACGCACGTCGTCAGCCTTCCCGCAAGACCGTCCTGGTCGTCGATGAGATCCATCGCTTCAACAAGGCCCAGCAGGATCTGTTGTTGCCCGACGTCGAAGCCGGTGTGGTGCGTCTCATCGGCTGCACGACGCATAACCCTGGTCTTTATGTCGTACCGGCGCTCCTGAGCCGCAGTCATCTCTTCCGTCTCGACCCCTTGTCGCCTCCGGAGATCGCCACTTTCCTTGGAACCGCGCTGGCCGATAAGGAGCGCGGTCTGGGCTCGCTCGGTATCAAGGCATCGGAGAAAGTGCTGCAGCAAGTGGCGGAGATGGCTTCGGGCGACCTACGTCGCGCGTTGAACTGCCTTGAGACCTTGGTGCTATCCGCGCCCGCGCTCGGCACCGTGACCGACGACGCGGTGGCTTCCTTCGCCCGCGAGAGACGCATCCGTTATGACGACGGCGGCGACGATCATTACGACACCGCCTCGGCTTTCATCAAATCCGTCCGCGGGGGCGATCCCGATGCCGCGCTCTACTGGCTCTTCCTGATGCTCGAAGGCGGGGAGGAGCCCCGCTTCATCGCCCGTCGTCTCGTTATTTGCGCCTCCGAAGACGTCGGGCTGGCCGATTCCCGTGCCTTGGGTGTCGCTACCGCCGCCTTCCAGGCCTGCGAGATGGTCGGGATGCCCGAGTGCGAATACGCCTTGGCCCATGCGACGCTGTTCTTGGCGCTCTCGCCCAAGAGCAATAGCACCACCGTGGCGATTTCCGAGGCCAAGGACGCCGTCCGTAATATGCCTCGCCAAGAAGTGCCGCTGCACCTCAAGGACGCCCATAACAGCGTGAACAAGAGCCTCGGGAACGGCGGCACCTATCGCTACAGCCACGATTACCCGGAAGCCATCAGCGGGCAGGAATACCTCAGCCGTCCGCTTTCGCTTTATCATCCCGGTGACGCCGGTGCCGAGCCGCAGATCGCCGAACGGCTGGCGCGCTGGCGCGAGCTTAAGGCAGGCCTGAAGAAGAAGGACGGACGTCCGTGAGCAAGGTCGCGCCACGTCTGCCGTGGTTCGGTCCGGGTAAGTTCCCGCTCTACCTCGCCCCGATGGCCCGTCACACCGACGTGGCCTTCCGCCAGGTGTGCAAGGAGCAGGGTGCCGACGTGATGGTCACGGAGTTCGTGCAATCCGAGGCGCTCATCCGCGATAACGTCAAAGCCTGGGAGATGGTCGATTTCACCGAAGGCCAGCGTCCGATGGGTGTCCAGATCTTCGGCGCCACGCCCGCCTCGATGGCCAAGGCCGCCCGTCTGGTGTGTGACCGGGTGAAGCCTGACTTCCTTGATCTTAATTTCGGCTGCCCCGCGCATAAGGTCATCGAACAGAATGCCGGCTCGGGGCTGCTGAGATGCACGCCGCTGCTCTACGATCTCGTGAAGGCCGTTAAGGATGCGATCCCCGACGTGCCCCTGACGGCGAAGATGCGCCTTGGCTGGGATCACGCCACCATCGTGGCCGTCGAGGTGGCCGGGCGCCTGCAGGAGTTAGGTGTCGAGGCCTTGGCGGTCCACGGACGCACGAAGGAGCAGGGCTACTCCGGAGAGGCACATTGGGGCTGGATCGCTCAGGTTGCTGCCGCGGTGGATATCCCTGTGATCGGTAACGGCGACGTGAAGGACGGGGCTTCAGCGCTGCTTCGGCGTCGGGAGTCCGGCGTCTCCGGGCTGATGGTCGGCCGAGCCGCACTCGGTAACCCCTGGATTTTTGCCCAGATCAAGGCCGCGATGGAGGGTAGGGAAGGGTCCGCCGCCGAAATCGGCATGCAACAACGCTGGGATTGTATGATTCGCTTGGCCGAGCTCACCATCGAGGTGCATGCCTCGCGTCTGGGCACGCGTGACGTGCGTTGGATGCTTGATCGCATGCATCCACTGACCCACGGGCTGCCAGGTTCGCGTAAACTGCGCGACCGACTCCGTCACTGCCTGACCTTGGACGACCTGCGACGGCTCCGCGACGAGCACCTCGCAGAATCGGTGAAGTGAATTAAAACCCCTATTCACAAGGTGACGGTGAGGATGTGACGGACGTGCAACAGAAACCTCATATTCTTATCTACAGGGGTCCTGTTAATAACCTGTGCAGGGCTTGCTCTTGTCCCTCGTCACCGTGCGTTCACAAATGCCACCCGATTCGCACCCCTCGGATCGAAACCGGCCCCTCCTCCGGACACTAAACGGAGGAAACCAATTTTTAACGTCTCAACCAACCACTCATCAACGACTTACGAGGCATCCATCTTTGCCCGCGAACTGCGAACGATGGCAGTTAAAACCTCAAGGTCATTTCATTAACACGCCTTTTACAAAAATACCTCACTTTCGGGCTTCCAAAGAGCCTGTGAACAACCTTCCTCAACCCTCCCCCTTTCTCATGTCCCCTTCCGTCAGCCACCTATCCCTTTGGGAGACCGCAAAAAGCGAACTCCGTAACACGCTTCCTCGCGCCGACTTCGAAACCTGGATCTCTTCCCTGCAGCCCCTGAGCATCATCGAAGGCAAAGTCCTCGTCCTGGAAGCTCCTTCCGTGCTCACCGAAGCTTGGGTGAACAGCAACTACGCCGAGGTGCTGCGTCGTCAGCTCACGCTCGTCGCCGGACGCAACATGGATTTCCGCCTGACCGCTTCGGTCGACACTTCGCGCGAAGCCGCTCCGGTTCCCGCTCCCGTCGCGCGCGCTTCGCGTCAGTCCGCCGCCACCGCTTCGCCGGCTCCGGCGATCAAGGCGACCAACACCTTCGACAACTTCATCGTCGGTCCGGAAAACGAGATGGCCCATGGCGCTTCGCTCGCCGTCGCCAAGGAACCCGGCCACTACTACAACCCGCTTTTCATCCACGGTCCGACCGGCCTCGGCAAGACCCACCTGATGCACGCGATCGCCCACTCGGTCTACGCCGCCAACCCGCAGGCCCGCATCGCCTACATCTCGTCCGAGACTTTCACCAACGATTTCATCCAGGCCCTCCAGACCGGCAGCGTCGCCGCGTTCCGCCGTCGTTACCGCGAACTCGACCTGCTCCTGATCGACGACATCCATTTCCTCGCCGGCAAGGAATCCACGCAGGACGAGTTCTTCCACACCTTCAACGAGCTGCATAACAATCATAAGCAGGTGGTCCTCACGAGCGACCGCCCGGCTTCCGAGATCGCCAAGCTCCAGGAACGCCTCGTCTCCCGCTTCCAGTGGGGCATGGTCGCTTCCATTCAGGCCCCCGGCCTCGAGACCCGCATCGCGATTCTTCGCAAGAAGGCCGCCGCCCGTGGCCTCGACCTCCAGCCGGAGATCGCCGAGTTCATCGCCTCCCGTATCGCCCGCAACGTCCGCAACCTCGAAGGCGCCGTCACTCGCATCGTCGGTCTGACCGGTATGACCCGTAAGCCCCTTGAACTGGCCCAGGTTGAGAAGCTCCTCCACGATATCCTCGTCGAGGAAGCCAGCCATACCCTCACGGCCGAAGTCATCCAGCGTAAGGTCGCCGAGCACTACCGCATCCAGATGTCGGACATGACGTCCAAGCGCCGCATGCAGAACATCGCTTTCCCCCGTCAGGTCGCCATGTACCTCGCCACCCAGCTCACCGGCATGTCGCTTGTGTCGATCGGCCAGGCTTTCGGTGGCCGCGACCACGGTACGGTCATTCACGCCCGCAAGACGGTCGTGAACCAGATGGAAGTGGATGCCAACGTGCGCCGCACGGTCGAGTATCTCCGCGCCCAGCTGTCGATGAACCGCTGATTTACGGTTGTCAGTGATGCCAACCAGGGCCCGACGTGTGTCGGGCCCTTCATTTTGGTGGGATGTCCGCGCCTTGGGGTAGGGGTTGCCACTTGCTACTTGGGAACTTTCCACCTTCATAAGTACGTTCCTTCCTAGTCTTTCCCAGGGGAGTCCGTGACCGGACTGAGATGAGGCTTGGCCTCGAACCCTCGTACCTGATGCGCCTCGGCGCCGTAGGAAGCGGATTGTGCAGCCCATAACATCCCCGTTTCCGCGAACCTTTCAGGTCCGCGCGGATAG
>CAIYAN010000218.1 GCA_903924185.1 uncultured Opitutia bacterium
CAACTGCTGGCCCGTAAAGACATTATTGAAGCACTCATCGACGTGGCCACCGGCCTCGCCCCCGAAGGTGAATGGATCAAGGTCGAGGTGATCAAGAAGTTCCTGATTCAGGAATACCCAGGCCTAGAACGCGATGCCCCGCGCTATGCCAAGTTCTACCGCATGCTCGAGGATACCGGCTGCTTCGAAGTCCAGCTGCAAGGCTCGACCGTCATGGCGAAGCTTAAGCCGCAGCCAGGTGACGAGGCGCGCGGCGCCTGATCACTTCCCGATTATCCGGATAAGAAAGGCTAGGGTCGGTTCCGCGAGGTCGGCTCCGGCGCTCTTCGTCTCGTTGCGCATCTCATTACCGTTCGCCGGCCAACGCAGCGCCGTGCGCGTCCAACCCGAGCCCTTCGGATGCAGGTCAAAGGTGTGGGGCGCGCCCGCGACGACGATAAGCTCATGGTCGACCTTGGCCTTGGCGAGCGCCGTAGCCATGTCCTTCGACTGCTGGATATCCACCGTCGTATCGGCGGTGCCGTGCAAAATAAGCACGGGCGGATCGAGGGGGTCACACTGGTTCTCAGGAAGATAGGCGGCCTGCTCAGCGGCGGATACGCCCGGGACCTCCCCCTTGCCATGCTTGGAAAAATTCACCACGCCGTACATATCAATGACCGCGGAAACCTTGGCTGAGACCGTCGACTGCGGGTCGCCGCCTGGGCCAGTTTTATCATCAGAGAGGCCGACCATGAGCGCGAGGTAGCCCCCCGCCGAACCACCCGCGACGGCGATCTTCTCGGGGTTCACGCCGAGTTCTTTCGCATGCGCCCGCACCCAGCGAACGGCGGCGCGGCAGTCTGCGATATTCTGCGGCCACACGCCGGCCTGAGTCTTCGCACCGAGCACATAGTTACAACTGACAACGACATAGCCGGCACGCGCAAGGTCAGCGCTGACGCTCGCGGAACGATTCTCGGCCTTGTCACCACCCGTGAAGCCGCCGCCATGGATAAAGACCACCGCGGGGCGATCCTGGCGAGCGGGCCCGTTCGGCAAATAGAGGTCGAGCTTCTCCTTTCGCTCCGGCGCGAGGAAGGTTAGGTCGCTGAGGCGAAAGACGGGGTTGGGCATCACCGCCGTAAACATCTTCCCCTTCTGGGCGTCTCGCAGCCGCGGGAGGTCGGCTAAGCTCGCGGGCTTGCCAGCCTCAGCGAGGTCATAGATGCGCAACTTGGCTTGATCAGGAGCAGCGTAGATTGTCGCAGCGGCAAACAGGAGTAGGAAACGCATAGAGGCGGGGCTGGAGAGCATCCAATCCCGCCCCCACTGGGCAGTCAATCCGTCAGCGGATGCTTAAGACAAAGCGTACGCGTAACCATCGACGATGGCCCGTAAGGACGCCTCGACGAGGTTAGCGCTGACGCCGACCGTACCCCACGAACGGGTGCCGTCAGTGGAACGGATGACGACGCGAGTCTGGGCAGAGGTCCCATCCTGTCCGGCGAGGACGCGGACCTTATAGTCAGCGAGCTGTACCTTCTTCAATTTTGGGAAAGCCTTCACGAGAGCCTCGCGGAGAGCTTGGTCAAGGGCGTGCACTGGGCCTTCGCCTTCCGCGACGGTGAGGGATTCCTTGCCGTTGATACGGACGCGCACCGTGGCTTCGCAACTAGCGTCCTTGAGGCCGCCCTGCACGGAGATATGATACTTCACGACTTCGAAAGGGACGACGGCCGATTTGCCCATGTGACTGCGAAGCAACAAGGCTAGCGAGGCATCGGCGTCCTCGAAGCTCCAACCTTTGTGCTCGAGCTTCTTGAGCTCATCGAGCGCAACACGGGTCGACGGAGCGTCCTTGTCGAGTTCGATACCCAGCTCAGCGGCCTTGAGGAGCAGGTTACTGCGGCCCGACTGGTCGCTCACCAGGACGTCGCGCGCATTACCCACGGCCGAAGGATCGACGTGCTCGTAGGCGGCGGAAAACTTTCGGATAGCATCGACGTGCGTGCCGCCCTTGTGGGCGAACGCAGCCGCGCCCACCCACGGACGGCGTGGATCAGGGGCTTGGTTGGTAACGCCATCGATGAAGCGGGAGAGAGCGGTCAGACGCTTGAGCGAAGCGGCGGGAACGCAGCTCCAACCACGCTTGATCTGCGCGACCGGGATGACGGCGGTGAGGTCGCAATTGCCGGTGCGTTCGCCGATACCGTTCATCGTGCCTTGCACATGGACAGCACCCGCGTCCAACGAGGCCAAGGCATTAGCGAGGGCCAAGCCGGAGTCATCGTGGGTGTGGATACCGATAGCGGCCTTAACGGCTGCACGGGCATGGCGGGTGGCTTCGGCAACCTCATCAGGCAAGCAGCCGCCATTGGTATCGCAGAGGACGATGCGCGAGGCACCGGCTTCGGCGGCGGCTCGGAAACAGGCTGCCGCATAGGCGGGGTCTTCCTTCCAACCGTCAATCGCGTGCTCGCAGTCATAGACGACCTCGCGGCCATGGGACTTCAGGAAAGCGACTGTGTCGGCAATCATCGCCAAGTTTTCTTCGGGCGTGCAGCGCAGGACTTCCCGGACGTGCAGGGCGGAAGTCTTACCGTAAATAGTGACAACCGGGGTCTCGACCTCGAGCAAGCCCTTGACCTGCGCATCTTCGGAGGCGCGGATGCCCTTCTTGCGGGTGGAGCCGAACGCCGCGAGTTTGGCGTGCTTGAACTTCAACTTGCGGGCTTCGTGGAAGAATTCGATGTCGCGCGGATTGGAACCGGGCCAGCCGCCCTCGATATAGGTCACCCCGAAGCGCTCGAGCTCCTGAGCAACGCGCAGCTTGTCGGCGACCGAGAAATGAATCCCCAGACCCTGCGAGCCGTCGCGGAGGGTGGTGTCATAGATTTCGATTTTTCGTGCCATAGTGGTGGGGGTGGGAAGAAATGTAAGGGAGGTCGCCGTTCCGGAAGCCGCGGAACGGGAAGTCGCCGGAGGCGACCCGTTCAGCGGGCTTAGAGCCCGATGATGATAATCGCAGGGATAATGGCACGACCGCCCACGAGGGGAAGGGTCTGAGACTGTGCCGTGGATTCCATGGGAGAAGTCCTACTTCAGGGAAATCCCCCGTTTGAGTCAAAGGCAAAGGGAAGCAGGCACAGACTCGGCTCGCCAAAACCCCGATTTTAAGCAGAAAATGGTGTTATGCGAAACCTGGTCGCCCTTCTCGCCCTCCTCGGGAGCACCGCCGGTGCCCTCGCCCAGTGGAATATTTTTGCGGAAAAACTCCCCGCCCCTGGTTCTTGGGCAACCTATCAAATTAAAAAAACCTCCCCAGAGCCCGCGGGCGAGCCATCGACCATTAAACTTTCGGTGCGCGACGGCGGCCTGGTCAAAGACAAACCGCACGTCTGGTTGAGCGTCGAACCCGTGGCCTGGCTAGGTTCCAGCAACAAGGCGCCGCTCCGGTTTCTTGTGCCCAAAGACCTTAGCCGTGAAGGCGCCAACAAACTCCTCGAGTCGTCGGTCAAGATTCTCTTCTCCGAGCCCGTCAAAGGGCCTTGGCATATGCTACCAGAGGACGTCGCTTCCATCGCAGAGAAGGCTGGCTACAAGACCACCAACACCCTTGAGCCCGAGACCACCGCTGCCGAACCGCTGACGCTCGGAGCGAAAACCTTCCAGTGCCGACGCCTTAAGATGGAGTCCTACACCATCATCGATCCGCCCTTCGTAAAGAAGCAGACCATCATCCTCCGGGGAACGGTCTGGCGCGACGACGCGACGCCCTTTGGCGTCGTGCAGGCGAAGTGGACAGAGAAAACTATCAAAGTCGACAAGACCCGCGAAGACGAGAAAGTGCTCACGCTGGTCGAGTTTGGTAAAGACGAGACCCCGCCGCCGCCCCTGGAGCACGGTGAACGGTTCTCGATGATGCGCCTGCTCTTCAACCGCTAAAAAGGTCCGGCCCGCCTGAGGATATCAAGCGGGCCGGTTTGAAGTGGTGGCCTGAGTCGGAATCGAACCAACGACACGACGCTCTTCAGGCGTCTGCTCTACCAACTGAGCTATCAGGCCAAATTAACTAGAGGTTGAAGGTGACCAAAGACCCCCTCCCCTGTCAATCCGACAAGGAAGGGGTCAAAAACAGGCTTAGAAAGCGAATTTCCAAGCCGAAAGGCGGCGCTCGACCTCAGCAATGACCTCGGCTTCACCGGCCTCACCTTTATCCGAGACAAAGGTGACGGAGAAGCGGACGAACGAACCGCAGTCATCCCACGGTACGGTCGAGATGAGGTGCTCGGTGATCATCCACTGCGAGAAGGCTTCGCCGGAATCGAAGTTCACCGTGCCCGTCGGGCCGGTCGCCGATTTTGGGGCGGGCATGTAGAGGAAGAAACCGGCGCCGGGCTTGCGAACCTGGAAGCCCAGTTTGGCGAGCACGCCCACGAGCTTGTCCATGCGACGCGAATACTTCGCAGCAATCGCCTTCGGGATAGAGGGATCATCGAGGCCCGCAACGCCCGCCTTCTGAATACCAAGGAACTGACCGGAGTCGGAGTTATCCTTTACGTCACCGTAGGCGCGCACGATGAGGGCGTTGCCTGCGACGAAACCGATGCGCCAGCCAGTCATATTGTGGCTCTTCGACAGCGAGTGCAGTTCGACGGCGACATCCTTGGCACCGGGGACCTGCAGGATCGACACCTGCTCAGCACCGAAGTGAAGCGAGCCGTAGGCCGCGTCCTGGATGACAATGAGGTTGTGCTGCTTAGCGAAGACGACGACTTCCTCGAAGAACTTGCGCGTGGCGCAGGCGCCGGTCGGGTTATTCGGGTAGTTAAGGACGAGTACCTTGGCCTTAGCGAGGACGTCGGCGGGGATGGACTTCAAGTCGGGAAGAAAATTATTCTCGGCCGTGAGCTTTAAGTTATGAACGAGCCCACCGTAGTACTTGGCGTGCGTACCGAACACGGGGTAACCCGGGACGGTCATGAGGACATAGTCACCAGGATTGATGAAACAAGCTGGCATGATAGACAACGCGGCCTTGGAACCGATGGAGTGTAGGACCTCGGTGTCAGGGTCGACGGTCACACCGAAGAGATTCTGCATGTAGCGGGCGGCCGCCTGCTTGAAGTCAGCGCCACCGTTGTCGGCGTAACCACGGTTCTCGGGTTTGGCTGCTTCGGTCTGCAGGGCCTTCACGACCTGCGGGAAAGCCATCTCGTCGGGCTCGCCGACGCCGAGGTCGATTAGGGCGACATCAGGCTTGGCCTTCTTGGCGGCGGCCTTGGCGCGTTTGATTTTCTCAAACTTATAGATGGCGGTGGACTTGCCGTAATTAACGCCGCCGATGCGTTCGGCGAAGAGCTGCTGGATATAAGGGTCGGACATGGCGAGGGGACCTCGAAAAAGAGGGACAAAACGGCCGATGGCAAGCGGTCATCACCGTTGCCTTGCGCCAGCCACGCCCGCGGCCAGCCTTAACCCATGGAAACCCCTGCCTCGCGCGGTTCGGTCGTCACACTGGTCGCCCTCCTCGGCTTAACCCTCGGCCTCGGCGCCCTCGGCTCGCTAGCAACGGTCCCGCAGATTCCTGGGTGGTACGCCCAACTCCAGAAGCCAGCCTTCAACCCACCCAACTGGATCTTCGGCCCAGTCTGGACCACGCTCTACGTGTTGATGGCCGTCTCCATCTGGCGGGTTTGGCGCTCCACCCATGCCGATGCGCTGAAGACGAAGGTCGCCTTCTTTCTAATGCTCCTGCTCAACGCCGCTTGGTCGCCCGTGTTCTTCGCCCTGCATCGTCCGGACCTCTCGCTCTGGATTATCTATTTCTACGTCGGGGCCCTCGCATTGCTCATCCGCAACCTCTGGCGCCAAGACCGCCTCGCCGCGGTACTGCAGTTCCCGCACCTCGCCTGGGTGCTCTTCGCGACCGCGCTGAACTCGGCCATCGCCAGCCTCAATAAATAAAACAGGCCCCGGTCTCCCGGGGCCTGCGTTAACGACTGAATAGACGCTTAGGCGTCGAGTTTGGTCCAGCGGGCGTTGGCCTTCGAGGACTTCACCGCGGCGGCCACAAAGGCCATGCCAGTGACGCCATCGTCGATGCTCGGGAAGTCGTAACCAGCCTTCGGGGCCTTGCGACCGGCGAGACGATCACGCACGGCTTCCGTGACGGAGCGGTAGACATTGGCGAAGGCTTCAATGAAGGCTTCCGGGTGGCCGAACGGCGTACGGGAGTACTTCTTGCAGGCGTCGCCATTGTAGGAGTTGCCGCGCCGGTGCGTCTGACGGGGCTGATCAAGGTATTTAACGATGAGCTCATTCGGGTGCTCCTGATGCCACTCCAGCGAAGCCAGGGTGCCGTAGACGCGGATGTTGAGGTTATTCTCGTCGCCGGTGGAGATTTGCGAGGCGTGTAACACGCCCTTCGCGCCACC
>CAIYAN010000219.1 GCA_903924185.1 uncultured Opitutia bacterium
CTGACAGGCGGGCTTGGCCGTGAGTTCGGTCACCTTCTCCCGCATGGTGAAGGAGGGGTCAAACTTATCGTCCATGAAAGCAATCGCCATGGGCGGCGGCTTCAGCATGCGGCCCAAGATATTACGCGACAGGAAAACACCACGGTGAATCGGCGAGGTCGACTTGGTGTAGGAGAACGTGGCGAGGAGATACGGGTGCGTGAGGACACCCGCCCGCTGCGCTGCATCCATCTTGACCGGACGGAAACCATGGCCTTCGGGTAACTTCTGGCCATAGAACTTCGCCAAGCGCTCGTTCATGAGAATCGTGTCGCTCAGCAGGAGCTGGCGGTAGTCCGAAGGCTCCGACCAGACGACCCCCTCAACAAAGAGGTCCAAGGAGGTGCGCAGGTCCATCACGACGCCAGGGTCGAAGCCCGGATAGGCGGCTTGGTCCTTGGCAATTTCCGCCCCTTCTTCGACGTGGAGCCAATGGTGGAGGAAGTCCCGCAGCTTCGCCTTTGCCCGCGGGTCCTTCTGCATGCGCTGAGCGTGGGCGCGCACCTGCTCGGGCGTCTTTAACGCACCCTTCGCAGCGGCCTGTAGAAGGGCTTCGTCAGGCAAAGAATCCCACAAGGCCAAGGCGAGGCGCGCGGCGACGGCGTAATCATCCTGGGGACCAGTAGCGGGATACAGGAAGTGTGGCGAAGAGAGCACATGCAGAATCGCTCGCTTAGCGGCGATCTCGGGCGTGACTACCGGCACGAAGATTTTGGTGAGGTCAGCTTTCTGCTCCACCGTGAGCGGACGGCGATAGGCCAACTGAGCAAAGCGCCACGAGAAGGCTTTGAGCTTCTCCGCGCGGTCGGGAGCCGTCGCAGTGGTGCCAGCATATTCATGCAGCCGCGGGGCGAGCATGGCCGCGGCCTGAAGGCCGCCCTTCGCGACGGCTTCGGTCCACTCACGGGAGACGGACACGCCTCGTTCATAGCCCATACTGGCGTCGTCGGGCGGCAAGGGCACCGACACGACGTCCACGCTCGCGGAGAACTTGGGGGAGAGGTTTTCGGCCGGAATAACCGACCAAGCCCCACCCGGCGGACGCCACTCCAGTTTAATGGAGGCGGTCTTATCCTTGTACTTGAAGAATTCGACTTTCAGCGGGTAGCTGCGCCCCCCCAAGAGGAAGGCCTGACCCTGACCACTGCGCAGCATGGCCGAACTCACCCAGAGGTCGATGAGCGCATTCTTTTCGGAGCCGTTGGCGGGAGCGTTGACGTAGACCCGGACGCCATTGGGCGTGGTGACACGGAAATCGTATTCGCCAGTATCCGGGGCCAAGAGTGAGCCCGTCCAGTTAATCTTAAACTGTTCCGCCCGCGAGCCGGCGGCCGGCGCCTTCGTGCCAAAATCAAAACTAATGACGGGGTCGACGCGCTCCAAGAACTTGGCCTCATTCTTATCTGTGTTCGTCGAGTCCCCATCCTTGAGGCCACGATAGACCGCCGCCAAGCCACCAGACTCGGTGGTCGAACTGCCGCGCCGGAAGGAACTGAGGAGGTCGGTGACGCTTTCGCGGTACTGCCGTTCCGTGAGGTGCGCGAGTTCGAGGCGGGGCGGGTTATTACGCGCACGGGCTTCGGCCGAATAAAAGGCTTGATGGATGAACTCAGCGGCGGCGAGCGCTTCGGCTGGCGATAAGGTGCCGGGGTCATCCTCTGGCATTTCTTTAGCCACATACTTGGCAAGGAAAGCGATCGACTTCTCGCCGACGAGGGGCTCATCAGACTTCCCTGCCACACCCTGCCCCATCGGGCCATGGCAGCGGAGGCAGTCTTCGCGGTAGACGACTTCGCCCGAACGCGGAGCGGCCAAGTTTTTCTTATAATAGCGCTGCCCCTGGCGAACGCCGACGGCGATCAACCCAACGGCGCACAGGGCGCCGATAATCTTGAGGACACGAGCAAGGGGCATGCAAGGGTATGACCCATAAGCCCATCGGGAAGTTCCGCTAAATCAAGCCCGCTTCCCCGAAGCTAAACCAGCCTTTCCCCGCAGGATCGGCCTCGGGGCGGCCCATGACCACATGATCCACCAACTCCACCCCCACAACCCGCCCGGCCTCGACCAATTGCCGGGTGACGGTGCGGTCGGCCGCACTCGGGGTAGGGTCCCCGCTGGGGTGGTTGTGGGCGACGATGGCGGCCGGGGCCCCGTGACGCAGCGCTTGCCTAAAAACTTCCCGCGGATGCAGGAGCGCGCTCGTCGCCGTTCCCGAACTGACCTCATGCAGGGCCATGAGCCGATTGCGCCGGTTCAGGCAGAGCACCCAACACTTCTCGACGGTGAGGCCAGCCGCTAACGGCTCCATCCGCGCCCAGACCTTCAAGGGCGCGTCTAACTTCTCGCCGGGGTCTTGCGCGCGTTCACGAATCCGCCGCGCCAGCTCCATCACCGCGGAGAGTTCCGCCGCCTTGGCCGGACCCAGTCCACGCACCCGCACGAAGTCCGCGGCTTCCCAGGTCGCCATCGTCGCCAAACTACCGGCTTCCTTTAACAGCGCTTGCGATACTTGCTGCACTGGGGAGCCCTTCGTCCCAGCTCCGATGAGTAAGGCGAAGAGTTCTTCATCCATCAAGGCTCTGGGGCCGAGCCGGGCCAATCTTTCACGCGGGCGATCTTCGGGGAGCATCCCCCAAAACAAGCCGCATCCGCAGGCCACTCAAGTGCCCCTGCGCCTCAGGGACTAGGCCTTATGGTAACAAGCCAAGGCCTTACCATAGGCTGGGGTGATTTCCTCGAGTGCCGATACGTTCATCCCTAGGTCGTTCAAGAGGCCATCGCGCAGGCCGTAGATCCAGCCATGGACTTGCACCTTCTGTCCGCGCGCCCATGCGTCTTGGATGACCGTCGTGTGGCAGACATTGTAGGCCTGCTCGATGACGTTAAGCTCGCAGAGGGTGTCTAATTTCGCCGGTCCAAGGACTTTCTCCACCGCCATGACATGCTTATGATGGACGTCGCGAATGTGCCGCAACCAGTTGTCGATGAGGCCTAGTTTACGGCGCTCCAAGGAGGCCTGGACGCCGCCACAACCGTAGTGCCCGCAAACAATGACGTGCTCGACCTGCAAGACATCGACAGCGTACTGCAACACGGAGAGGCAATTCAGGTCGGTGTGGATGACGAGGTTAGCGACGTTCCGATGCACGAAGAGCTCCCCCGGAAGGAGTCCGACGACTTCATTCGCAGGCACCCGGCTGTCCGCACAACCAATCCAGAGGAACTTCGGGCTTTGTTGCTTCGAGAGGGTCTCGAAAAACTCGGGCCGCTTCCGGCGAATGTCCTCTGACCAGTTTTGGTTCTGAGTGAACAATTCACTAATTTTAGGCATGCCTCCGAAGGTGCTGAACAACGTAGCGTTGCAAGCCGTTTAAGAAAAATTATTCTTCTAGGTATGTGTGGGCCTCACACCGCTATTTTAATGATTTTAGCCCTTCTGCTCGGCGGCTGTACGGGAACGTCGCAGCCGACGGCGACCTTCCGCTCGGAAACAGTCTTAAGTGACGGGTTCGGCCCTGAATGTCATGCGTCCAACCTAGTCAAGTTGCCCGACGGCTCCCTCGCTGCGGCGTGGTTCTCCGGAACCAAGGAAGGGGCGAACGACGTGGTCATCCGCTTCACGCGCCAGCAACCTGGCTCCAGCCAATGGACCCGCCCAGTCACGATCGCCGCCCACCCGGGAGTGCCCTGCTGGAATCCCGTGCTCTTCGTCAGCGCCAATGGCTCCCTCACGCTTTTCTATAAAGCGTCCAAACGGATCCCCGACTGGGAAGGCTGGTTCAGCCAATCAACCGACGGCGGGCTAACCTGGTCCAGCGCCCGCCGCTTACCGGCTGGCTTCCTCGGTCCCATCCGCTGCCACGCGCTGGCTCGCCCCGATGGCTCGATACTCTTCGGCAGC
>CAIYAN010000220.1 GCA_903924185.1 uncultured Opitutia bacterium
AAGGATACCGGTTCCCCTGAAGTTCAGGTCGCCATCCTCTCTGGCCGCATCAACCACCTCACGGATCACCTCCGTACCCACCGTAAGGATTTCCACTCGCGTCGCGGTCTCATCATGCTGACCAACCGTCGCCGCAAGCTCCTTGCTTACCTGAAGTCGAGCGATCTGGACCGTTATAACGCCCTGATCAGCAAGCTCAGCCTGCGCAAGTAAGCCCGCCGCCGCTGCGGTCGGTCTTACTTGTACGTCCCAGCCACCGCTGGGACGTCCGCTTTTCACCCCCCAACCAAAACCGCCGGGCAATCCCGCCTGGCACAACGCACAAAACGCAAAAATACAATGAAACAGAAACACTCAGTGACCATCGATGAACTCGGTATCACCATCAACACCGGTTCTATCGCCCGCTTGGCGAATGGTGCCGTCACCATCAGCAAGGGCGAAACGACGCTCTTCGTGTCGGCTACCGCCGCCGAAGATCTCCGTTCTCCTGACCAGGACTTCTTCCCACTCACCGTTGACTACCGCGAGAAGTTTGCCGCTGCCGGACGCTTCCCTGGTGGTTATTTCCGTCGCGAAGGTAAGCCTTCCGATAAGGAAATCCTGACCTCGCGTCTCTGCGATCGCCCGCTGCGCCCACTCTTCCCTGAAGGCTTCCTTAACGAAGTCCAGGTGATCGGCCTCCTCCTCTCGGCGGACCAGATTAATGACGCCGACGTGCTCATGGTGAACGGCGCTTCCGCTGCGCTCCTTTGCTCGGACATTCCTTGGAATGGACCCATCGCCTGTATCCGCCTCGGCCGCGTCAACGGCCAGTTCGTGGTTAACCCCACGCACGAAGAGCAGTACCAGTCTGACCTCGACCTCATCTACGTCGGTAACGAAAAGGACATGATGATGATCGAAGGCTCGGCCGACCAGCTGCCAGAAGTCGACTTCATCGCCGCCCTCGAGTACTCCCAGAAGGCTATCCAGCCGATCATCGCCGCCCAGCGCAAGCTCGCCGCGATGTACTCCAAGACCAAGCGCCAGTTCCCGCTCGTCGTTTGCGAAGCCAAGGCTCTCGCCATCTGCGAACGCGTTGCCAACGAAGGCGACCTGCTGAAGAAGGCTATCTTCCTCGCTTCCAAGAAAGAGCGTGGCGACGCCGTCAAGGCAGTGATCGAGAAGTCCAAAGCTGCTTGTAAGGCTGAACTCGGCGACGTCTTTGACGCCCGCCAGATCAAGATGGCTTTCGAGAAGCTCCAGGAAAAGGTCTACCGTAACGCCATCATCCAGAGCGGTGAGCGCGCCGACGGCCGCACCCCCAAGGATCTCCGGGCAATCTCTTGCGAAGTCGACGTGCTCCCGCGCGTCCACGGTTCCTCGCTCTTCCAGCGTGGTGAAACGCAGGGCCTCGTGCTCGCGACCCTCGGCACCTCCAAGGACGCCCAGGAAGTCGACGCTATCACCGGTGGCCCGAGCAAGCGCTCGTTCCTCCTGCACTACAACTTCCCTCCGTTCTCCGTGGGTGAAACGGGTCGTTTCGGCATGACCAGCCGTCGCGAAACCGGCCACGGTAACCTCGCTGAGCGCTCGCTGCTCTCCGTGCTGCCTTCCGAGCAGGACTTCCCGTACTCCATCCGTCTAGTCTCCGAGATCATGGAATCGAACGGTTCCACTTCGATGGCCTCCGTTTGCGGCGGTACCCTCGCTCTCCTCGACGCTGGCGTGCCCATCAAGGCTCCAGTGGCCGGCATCTCCTGCGGTCTCGTGACCGAAGACCAGAGCGGTCAGATCGTGAAGTACCGCGTGCTCACCGACATCATCGGCGCCGAAGACCACTACGGTGACATGGACTTCAAGATCTGCGGTACCCGTGAAGGTATCACCGCCTTCCAGCTCGACCTTAAGATCCACGGCCTGCCAATCGGCATCGCCAAGGAAGCCATCGCCCAGAACAAGGTCTCCCGCGACGCCATCCTCGACATCATGGGTAAGGTGATGCCGACGACCCGTCCTGAACTGAAGCCCTGCGCTCCCCGCACCCACCGCATCAAGATTCCTTCCGACAAGATCGGCGCACTCATTGGTCCAGGCGGCAAGAACATCAAGCGCATCACCGAGTACACCGGTTGCCAGATCGACATCGACCAGGACGATTCCGGTTGGGTTACGATCTTCGCGACGGATGGCGAAAAGCTGGCCCGCGCGGTCAACGAAGTGAACCTCCTCTCGGCTCAGATCGAACTCGAAAAGACGTACAAGGGTATCGTGCGCTCGGTCAAGGAATTCGGCGCTTTCGTCGAATGCCTCCCGGGTCAGGAAGGCCTCGTGCACATCTCCGAACTCGCTGACTTCCGCGTCGAGCGCGTCGAAGACATCTGCAAGCTCGGTGATGAGATCATCGTGAAGTGCGTTGGCATCGACGACAAGGGCCGCGTTCGCCTCTCGCGCCGTGCTGCCATCGCCGAGAAGGAAGGTCGCGAATACGCCCCCGCCCCGAAGCCGATGGACCGCCCTCGTGGCGACCGTCCGGACCGTCGCTAAGCCCCGGTTAAACGAACAGACAAGGCTCCGGCTCACCCCGGGGCCTTTTTTGTGCCCGCTTACTTTGCGGGCTTATCCGCCGCTGTCAGGCGATCGAACCAGCCGCGCGCGATGGTCGTCGCCTCGCCGTCGCGTAACGGCCAGCGGTCGTTGTGCGGATGCTTGACGGCAGCGTTCGGGAATTTCCCGTAGAGCGCGTCCATGTCGATCGTGAGGTAGTCCACGTTCTTCGCGGCGAGGGGCTCGACGAAGTCGCGCGTCTGATTGCCAGGGTAGGCTTGGCTAATCAGCACCGGGCGTCCCTGCAGGCGACGCAGGCGGACAGTGGCCTCTTCGCGGTAGCGGGCGAGCGGCGCTCCCCACGGGGCGCTCCAGGCCCTCACGCCGTCAAAGTGGTCGTGCGCCCAGAAGCCGCACCAGAGCTTCGCGATCTCGTCGTCGTGCAGGCCGAGGAAGGAGACCCCGATGGCTCCACGGGAAAATCCGCACAGGACGACCTGCTTGGGGTCGCCGCCGAACTCGGCACAGATCCGAGGGATGTTCGTCTTCGCGTAGCCGACGGTGGCGTCGATATCGCCCCACCATGTCACCTCGTTACGCCGACGGTCCACGGCGACGTAGGGTAGGACGACCCAGATGGCCTGACCGCGGCTCACGCCGTAGCCAAGGGCGGCGCCTTCGACCTCGCCCGTGGATCCCGAAGCCGGATGCAGGTTGCCCGTGTATTCGACGATGACGGGCCAGCGCTTACCTTGGGCTTTAGCTTGAGGGCTCCAGTCCGTCGGCAACGCGATGAGGTGGTGTACCTCGGTGCCAGCGTATTCCTGGGGCGTGACCGCGACGCGTTTCCCCGCGGTGGGTTGTCCGGTCGCCAGCGGTGGCAACGGTAAGTCGGCGGCCGGAGCGAGCGCGCCGAATACGAGGATGGCCAGTGGGGTGCTCCGCATCTCTAGACGCATAGCCGATCCGGCTTGGACCTCAAGCGTTCAACGGCGGCGCAGGCGGGCCGTCACGTGCAGTAGCGTCAGGATTGCGCTCGCCGGCATCAGCACCGTGGCGAGTAATGGCGACATGTGGCCGGCCAAGGAGAGCGCGATGACCAGCACGTTGTAACTGACCGTGAAGAGGAAGACTTCGGTGAGTACGCGCCGTCGCAGGCGGGCCATGGCGAAGAGTTTGCTCAAGCCGCGCAGATCGCGTCCGAGGAGGTAAAAATCGGCCTTTTGTTCGAGCAGGCTGAGGTCGACCACCGGCGTGCCGCGGAGCGTGGCTTCGGTGAAGGCGAGCGCATCGTTGGCGCCGTCGCCGAGCATGAGCGTGTGTTTGCCATCGTGCTCGCGAATCCAAGTGGCCTTTTGCTCAGGGCTGAGGTCGCCGAGTCCGGCGGAGGGCGGGAGGCCAACCGCCTGGAGTAAAGTCGCGACCTTGGCCGGCCGATCACCGGAGAGCACGAAAACCTCGAGTCCCTGAGCGCGGAGCGCGGCGATTTCTTCCGCGGCATTCGGGCGTGGTTCCTCTTCGAAAGTAAAGAGGGCGAGCCGTTCGCCGTTGCGGCAGAATTCCGTCTGTGAACCCGCCGCGGTGCTTTCAGGGCGACGATGCCAGTCGATCCGACCCAGCGTCCAGCGCGTTCCGGGAGCGTCCTGCAAAATCATGCCCTTGCCAGGGATGCTTTCCAGCCGGCCTTCGCAAGTCCGGGCGGCGGCCACGCCGAGGGCTTCGCGCAGCCCGCGACCAAACGGATGGAGGTTCTGGTCGACCAAGGTCGCCAAGGCGGTACTTTCCTGCGCCGAGAGTCCAGCCAAGGCCTCGGGATTGGTGAGGCGTGGGGTTTCCAGGCTGAGGGTGCCAGTCTTATCGAAAACGACTCGCCGCACCGAGAGCGCTCGTTCCCAGATCCGCGGGTCGCGTGCGTAGACACCACTGCGGCGGAGGGCGCCGACGGCGAGTTCGGTGGCTAAGGGGAAGGCCAAGCCGATGGCACAAGGGCAGGAGACGATGAGGACCGAAATCGCGGACTGCAGGGCCGCGCCCCAGTCGTGGGTCAGGGCGCCACGGAGACCAAATCCTAGCAGGGCGATGACGATGACTGTCCCCAAGTAGATGGTCAGGATGCGTTCCAGCGTGCGCGGTCGAAAGGCACCGTCTCCGGAGGTTTCGCTTAACTTACGTACCATCGAGTCGGCCCAGTCTTCCGCGGCGCACACACGAATCTCTTGTGGGCCAAGGTTAAGGCCGCCCGAGGGGATGAGCCGTCCTTGTGGGTAGGGCACCGGTTCGGATTCACCATTAATCCAGACGAGGCTTAGCTCCGTTGCAGTGTGCAGTAAACGTCCACAGACTGGTGCAACGTGGCCGGCGGGTACCCCATAGATTTCTCCTGCCTTTAGCTCGGCCACTGGCGCTTGGCGCATGGGCGTCACGCTGTTTTCGTCGGCATAGACCGGTACCGTGCGCAGCTGCGGTGACGTTGCCGGCAGCCGACGGCGATTGGCTTCAATGGCACGTTCCTGCGTCCAGCGCCCCACTAACATGAGGAACGTGAACAGACTAACGAAGTCCCAGTACTCCAAGGTCGGCAGGCTCCATGCCCAGCCGACGAAAGACGCGAAGTAAGCGGCCAAGAGGCCGAGGCTGATCGGCAGATCCATGTGCAGTTGGCGATGTTTCAAGGACGCCAGCGCTCGCGTCAGGAAGAAGGTGCCGCCGACCAACAAAGACAAAGTCGCGCACCCCGCGGAGAGGAGGCGGAAAACGCCGGCGTAGGCCTCATCGGACCGGAGGCCCATGTAGCCGGGGATCGCGTTCAACATCGCATTCATCGCGAACGCGCCGCACAGGCCGATCCGTAAGGTGAGCCCGTCGTCGACGGCTTGGCCGGCTTGCCCCTCGGGGACGATGAGGTAGCCGAAGGCGCAGAGTTTCTCGGCGGCCGCCGAGAGGTTGGCCCCGGCATTCCATTCAATCGTGACGGCCCCTTGGTGGGCGTTGACGCGAGCGGCCACGAAGCGTGGCTCGTCGCCAAGCATTTTTTCGATGAGCCAGACGCAGCCGATGCAGGAGACCCCGCGCAGGCCAAGGCGGATGGATCGGGTGCCAGCACTGTCCGCCAAGGATTGGGCCGCGCGGAGCCACGTGAAATCGCCTCCGCGTAAGATGGTCGCATCGACCGGCGCAATCGTTTCGGTGCGGAGTTCGTAATAGCGGGCGAGCCCGCAACTCAAGATGAGTCCATGCACCTGGGCGCAGCCTTGGCAGCAGAAGCCAACTGGCGCGCGGCGGTCGAGGATCGCGGAGCCGCAGTGACGACAGGCGACGATGGGTTCAGAAGCAGACACCGGACGGGGAGGGGAACCAGATGAGTTTGGCGGCGATGATGAGGGCGGCGAGGCCGGAGAGACCGCGGCGTAAGCGGATGGCTCGCGCGGAGCCGAGGCTGAACGCCAAGCGCTGGTAGCCCATCTGCGCCGCCCAGAGCAATGGCAAGGTCCCCAAGGCGAAACCTAGGCCGATTTCGGCCCCGTGCATGGCGCTGGCGCTGATGAGGGCCAAACCCAGTAATGCATGCAGGGGGCCGCACGGTAGCAGCGGGGTTAGGCCTCCGAGAGCTAGGCCCGACGTGAAAGGCGGTAGTTGATGGCTGAAGCGCATCCAGCGGGCTTGGAGTCCCCGGAGGAAGTGGGGGATAGGGAAGCCCCGATCCACCCCGAAGGTGAGGAGCAGGAGAAATCCGACCATCGCCCAAGGTAGGACCGAGAGTAGGTTTGCATCGAAGAGGCGGGCGAAGCGCGCCCCGAGTAGGCCGCTAATGGCTCCGCAGGCTGCGTAGATGAAGATACGGGCCAGATGGTAACCCGTCGTGAAGCCCAAGCGTTGGGATTCGGTGCCTTTCCAAGGACCGAGGGCGCAAGTCAGCGGTGCACACATGGCTCCGCAGTGCGGCGAAACCGCGAGGCCAGCGAGGAACGCAGCAAAGCCAGTCTCAACGGGGGGCAACATACTTGGGCGTAGGTGTTAGTGAGGTCGGGACGGTTTCAGGCGCGTGGCGAATGGCCGTGATGAGCCACGCTAACCAGGCCAGCATGAAGCATCCCATCAGCAGGGCTAAGGGTAACCATGGGTAACGTTGCCAGAAGTGTTTCATCGCGTTGTGGGGGCTGGCTTGGCCATGAGTTCTGGGCCCAGGAAGTGTAACTTCTGCTTTAAGCGGGTCTTCCCATCTTCGCTGCGCAGGCGGATGGTTAGGTTGAATTCACCGTTGTAGTTTGCGCGGTCGACCAAGATCACGAGCGGTAGGGTGACTTCGCCTTCGGGTGGGATGACTAGACCGGAGCTTTGGTTGAGGATGGTAATCGGCACTGGACTGAATTCCGTCTCAACGAAGAAACGAACCGCATGGCCTTGCTTATTGAGAATCTTGGCGCGGAAAAAGTTGGTTACGGCGCCGGGGCTAGCGGTGTAGAGTTCGCCGCCCGGTTGGCGGGTTAGTTTAAAACCCGCTTTCTGGATCTGGCTCAAGGAGAGCGTCGCGACCACGGCGCCGATGCCGAGGAGGGCCGCATAAAGGATTGTGCGTGGCCGCCAATACTGTGTTTGGCCACCATTCAGTTCGTTGAGCGAAGCGTAGCGAATGAGGCCAACTGGTCGCTTGAGTTTCGTCATGATGTCGTCGCAGGCATCCATGCAGGACGTGCAGGCGATGCATTCCATCTGCAGTCCTTGGCGAATATCGATGCCGGTGGGGCAAACCTGGACGCAACGGCGACAGTCGATGCAGTCGCCCGTCGGGATACTGGCCACGGCCTTGCCGCGCGGTTCGCCGCGGCGGGCGTCGTAACCCACGATTACGGAGTTATCGTCGATGAGGGCTGACTGCAGGCGGCCATAGGGGCAGATGGCGAGGCAGAGTTGTTCGCGGAACCACCAGAAGTTGAAGAGCAACGCCCCCGTCATGGCAGCCATGCCGATGAATGCCGTGGGGTGGGCTGTGGGTGCTCCAGTGATCAAGGGATAGAGCCCCGGGATCGAGACGAAGTAGGCGAGGAAGATGTGCGAAACCAGCCAGCAGAGCACGACGTAGACGAGGAAGCGGAACCCGCGTTTCCAGAGACGTTCCGGATGGCTGAAAGGGAGGCCGTCCAGCCGGATGCGTTGGAGGTGGTCGCCTTCAATCCAGCGATCCACCCAGCGGAAGAGGTGTTCCATGTAGACCGTCTGTGGGCAGGCCCAGCCGCACCAGATTCGGCCAAACATCGCCGTCACGGCGTAGACGGTGAAACCAAGACCGGAGATGGCGAAGAACAGCAGCCAGAAGTCATCGAGCCCGAGCGTGGCACCGAAGAGATGGAAATGCCGTTGCTCGATATCCAGGAAGACCGCCGGGTTGCCGTTGATGTCGGTCCACGGCATTGCGGCGAACAGCGCAATCAGCAGCCAGCCGAAGGCCCGGCGGGCGCGCACCCACTGCCCGCTGACGTCTGCGGGTTGGAGGAAGCGCCGCGAACCATTCGGTGCGATGGTGGTGACGCTGTCGCGCTGCGGGAGGATGGCCACGGGTTATTTTTGGGAAGGCTCTTCGGAGCGTGGGATGACGGCGAGCTTGCCGGGCTCCTGAGTCGAAAGAAGGAAGGCCGTGACGGCGGCGATCTTGGCGGTCCCGAGCGCCTTTTGTGGCGCCATCCCCGTCGGCTTCCCATCGAAGACGATGCCATCGCTGATATTGCGGTAGATCGCTGTCGGGGTGTCGCCGTGGACCCAGTTGGCATCATTCAGGCGGAAGCCAATGCCTTTCACGCCTGCCAGCGTGGGGCCATGGCAGGTGATACAGAGCGACGTGTAGACCGCTTGTCCTTCGGCCACCGTCTGCGCATTCCGGCTCATCTTCCACAGCGTTTCGTCGTTGAGGTCTTTGACTGCAGCCAGCTGCTTGGCCTCGAGGACGCTCAGGTCTTCATCCAGGGCGGTGTGGTCATCAACAGCGACTCCGGAGTGGAAGTAATAGGCCCAATAGAGAGCGGAGAAGATGATGGAACCGAAGAGCGTGAAGAGCCACCAATTAGGCAGGCTTTGGTCAAACTCCTGGATACCGTCGTAACTGTGCGGCATCAGGACCGGCTTTTCGTCGTTGTAATCAGATGAGGCCATAGGTGTGGCGGGAGTCGGCTTATTCGTCGTTGAGCGGAAGGTTCGCCAGTCGTTCGGTCTCGGCCTTGGGGGTGATCAGCAGGCGTCCGATGAGGAGTGCGATGCCGAGTGCCAGTAGGTAGAGCGCGACAACCTGCGCATCCTGCATGAATTCTTCCCAGATGATACGGCGGAACATGGTGGAGTTAGCGTTGAGGGGTGGGGGTCTTTTCGACGTTGAGTCCGAGGCACTTCAGGTAGGCTAGGAGGGCGACCATCTCCTCGTCTTTGCGGGCAGTGATGCCTTTCGCGGCGAGCTGCTTCACGATCTCGCCTGCCTCCGCCTCGTAGCTGGCGTTGATGGCCGCGGGCGTGGAGGCCTCGGGCTTATAAGGTACGCCGAGGGTGCGGAGTGCGGTGATCCGACCGAAGAGCGCGCCGCGATTAGCATCATCGTGCTTCAACCAGACGTAGCTAGGCATGATGGAGTCAGGCTCGAGTTCGCGGGGGTTCAGGAGGTGGCGGTAATGCCAAGCTAAGTCGGGCCGGGCCAAGCCTTCGCGGGCGAGGTCGGGCCCCATCCGTCGCGAGCCCCACTGGTAGGGGTAGTCGTAGATGGATTCACCGAGCCGGGAGTAGCCTTGACCGACGCCGTAGCGGAG
>CAIYAN010000221.1 GCA_903924185.1 uncultured Opitutia bacterium
GCGCGCCTTGGAGCGCTGGGAATGTGGAATCCCGTAGGTGTCGCGCTCTTCGCGGGCGTGCTCGGTCAACTCAGCGGAGCAAGGGCAGGCGGACGAATAGACGAAGTCGAAATGGACGTAGCGGCGGAGCCGGTCGAGGTCATCGATGGTGCCTTCGAGCGTCGCCTTGTAATACTGCCAGCCTTCCAGGCCGGAGCGCAGCGACTTCTGGACAATCGGGTAGCGGAACTCGACGAGGATACGCGCGCGGCTGCACTCGAGGTCCTTCTTGTAGCGAATCAGCACCTCTTCGAGCAGTTCATGGGACAGGACCCGGTCCTTAAACTCATAGAACGTGCGCATGATGCGCGACATGTTGATACCCTTGCGGTCGGCCGAGAGGGAGACCGACCCCGTGACCGTGCATTCGAGCGGCACCGGCTTGCCATCGCGGGAGATGACGAGCATCGGCAAACGGAAACCCGAGATACCCACATGCTGGATCGGCACGTTGGCGCCTTGAATTAAAGACGCGTCCATATTCTGCATGTCGGGCAACGTCGCCCGATAGGCATCATCCACCTTAAAGTTCCGGTCGTAGCGGCGCGATAAATCGCGGCTTCGGGCGGGCTGGTCGGAGCGGCTGCTCATGTAGTAGAGGGTGGCGGGAAAGCCCGCCTTAGCAAACGGACTGAAAAATTAACCCCTGCGCTGGAGCCACCTGCCGGATTTGAACCGGCGACATTCTCATTACGAATGAGATGCTCTACCAGCTGAGCTAAGGTGGCGTCGCAGAGGACTGTTCAACATGGGGAGGCCGAACCGAAAATCAAGCCTTGGCGTGACCGGAATGCCCTCGCCTCTCCGGAAAAACAGGGCAAATTGCCCCTGCAACCTATGCGTGCCGCCCTTATCGCCCGCCAATTCGACGTCCAGGGAAGGCTCGTCACGGTCGAGCCCTACGGCTCGGGCAACGTCAACGACACCTATTTGGCCATCTTCCGGACGACCTTTTCGGAGCAGCGCTTCATCGTCCAACGTGTCCGCAAGGCCATTTTCCCTGACCCGGAGGCGATCATGCAAAACATGCGCGTCCTCACCGATCACTGCCACGCCAAGCTGGAGGCCGAATCCGACGGGGCGGACCGCATCTGGCAGCTCCCTAAGATAATCCAGACCAAGGGCGGCGAAGATTGGGTCACCGATGCGAACGGCGATATCTGGCGAGCCATCTCGCAAATCGCCAGCGCCACGGCCTTCGAGAAGGTGCAAAATCCTGAGCACGCCTTCGAAGCCGGCTATGTCTTGGGTCACTTCCACCGCATGGTCAGTGACCTGCCCTGCGATCAACTCCGGTACGCCCTGCCTGGCTTCCACGTGACGCCTGGCTACCTGGCCAAACTCGATGCGGCCTTAGCCACGCCGGAAGGCCAAGAGCGCGTCCAGACTTCACCGGAAGCCAAACGGGCACTGCGCTTCGTCGAAGAACGCCGTGGTCGCTGTAGTGTGCTGGAAAACGCTTTAAAATCGGGGGAATTAAAACTCCGCACCACGCATGGCGACCCCAAGGTCGGTAACATCATGATCGATACGGCGACGGGTCGCGGCACGTCCATCGTGGACCTCGACACCGTGCAGCCAGGCCTCGTCCATTACGATATCGGCGATGCGACGCGCTCGGCCTGTAATCCCGCCGGCGAAGACGCACCTGACCTCGCGAGTGTCATCTTCGACCTCGACCTCTTTACCGCGATCTACCGCGGCTATCGCTCGCATGCTAAGGATTTCCTAAGCCCGTCAGAGCTGAAATACCTGTACGACTGCATTCACCTCATCCCCCTCGAACTCGGGATTCGCTTCTTGGCGGACCATGTCGCTGGCGATGTGTATTTCAAGGTCCGCTACCCTGGCCATAACTTACGGCGAGCGCTCGTACAGTTCAAGTTGGCGGAAAGCATTGAGGCGCGCGAAGGTTCAATCCGTAAGGTCCTCGGCGAAAGCTAACGATGCCGACGCCTCCCCCTGAGTCTTCGTGGATGCTCTGGCTGGCCGGCGTGGTGCTGGCCCTGCTCATGGCCCGCGGGGCTTGGCGGGGGTACAAGCGCGGACCACTCCGGCAATTGGCTGGACCCATCGCCCTTACGGCGGGCCTCGCGATGGGTTGGGCCTTTGGGCCGGAGCTCGGGCACTCATTACTCCACGGCACTTCCTTTCCTTGGCTCATGCGCGGTGCCGCTGGCGTCCTCGGAGTCACCTGCCTAACCGGCCTACTGGTCTACGGCCTCGCTTGGTGGATGGGGAAGCGTCCAGCAGGGGTCGATGAAGCCGAAAGCCCGGTACTCGGGTCGATGGTCGGGTGCTGGACGGGCCTGCTCTATTTTAGCCTCTTGGTTTTAGCGTTAGCCACCGTCGCCTCGCTCCAAGAGCTCATCGGTGGGCCCCAAGCGGCTCAAACCCACCTATGTATTCAGGCCCGGAATCAAATCGCCGAAACCCCGCTGACCCATTGGCTAAAGGACTGGACCCCCCTGCCCGACCGACAGAAACGCCTGATTATCCAGACCCGGCTGTTAATGGGCGATCCCGAGGCTCGTAAGCGCCTGATGGCCATGCCGGAAATGCGGGGCCTAGCCACTCACCCATCCTTTTACCAAGCCTGGGAGGATAAGAAAGTTCGTGAGTTGTTGAATAACAAAGACTTAAGCGGATTTATCGACCACCCTAAGGTTCGGGCGGTCTTAGCGGACGAGGCGTTTCAAAAGCAGGCCGATTCCTTAGATTTACCTGCCATTTTCGACCGGGCATTAGCTATTCACAAGTAATTCACAGCGGGGTTTTTTTGTGGCAGAGGGTGCCTAATTCCTTAGGTTTGAACTTCTCTCCCCAAAACTATGAAGCCGTTTCCCTTCCTCTTTGCCGCTTTGGCGCTCACTCTGAACGCTCAGGACGCTAAGCCCGGTGCTGACCTGAAGCCGACGCTCGAAGTCGGTAAGGCCGCCGCTGCTGCTGCTGCCGAGGCCCCTAAGGCCGACCAGAAGTTCTTCGCCCAAGTTTGGACCGCGACCTCCCCGCAGGAGTTCGTCAACTTCCAGCAGCGCATCCGCATCCTCTCCCAGCAGGTTGAGGAGTTCAAGCGCTCCCAGCTCTTCCTGGAAAACGCTCTGACCACCCCAGAACGCGAAGCCCGTAGCCACGAAATCGCTGCCAAGCAGGCCAAACTCCAGGCCGATAACGAAGCCATGGGTAAGCTCTACGGCGGCTTCAGCATCCTCCGCCCTTACCAGCTCGTCCCTACGAAGATCCTCTTCCTGACCCCTCTCTCCAACGACGAGTTCACCAAGGTTTCCGCCGCTAAGGATTTCAAGCCTGAGTCCGTCCTCTCCGTCGAAGACAAGAAGTTCCTCGTCCGCGACACCATCGCTGGTGCCGTCGAAGTCGAAACCTTCTCCGTCCTCCTCAAGCAGATTGCCGAGACGAAGACCCAGCTCCAGCAGCTCGTCGACCTCCAGCCTAAGCTGAAGACCGACGAAGATAAGAAGAAGGCCGAAGAAGCCGTCAAGGCCACCCAGGAGCGCGTCAACAAGCTCTCCGAAGAATTCAAGAAGTCCCGCGGCTTCGACTACCCTTCCGAAAACGGCACCATCCCAGCCGAAGCCAAGCTCTTCGTCCAGATCACCGAAGCCGAAAAGGCCCAGCTCGAAAAGGCCAACGCTAAGCCTGAAGAAAAGAAGGCTGACGCCCCGAAGACCGAAGAAAAAGCCAAGTAATTCCCCTCTGCCCCTACCCCTACCCCAAAACTAATCACACCATGACCACCGCTACCGAAACCCCGGCGCCTCGCGTCGACAACAACCTGCTCCAGCACGACAATAAGGTCTTCCTTAAGTTCGTGACGATCAGCAGCCCTGACACGCTGGCTCGCTTCAACAACGACCTCAACGTGATGACGGCTCAGGCTCGTCGCATCCTCGAGCTCAACCAGCGCATCCAGACCTCCCTCACCACCGGTGAGAAGGACGCCATCTCCAAGCTCCGTGACGGTGAACTCGCCGACTTCAACCAGAAGGACGACATCTTCGCTAAGGTGTACGGCTTCAAGGTCGACTCCGTCGCCATCCGCCCGCACTTCATCCAGAACACGGCCATCCAGCTCATGACCCCCGTCTCCGACGAGCAGGTCGCCGAGCTCCGCAAGAATCCTGAGTTCAAGGAAGCCGATATCCAGGCCCGCGGTAACGCTAAGATGGTCGTCCTCTCCAAGGTGACCGGTGACCATATTCCGGTGCTCAACAACAGCATCGAAGTAATCCAGGTCCAGCAGAACACCATCCTCCAACTCCGCGCCGCCGAACAGGCTGCCACCGATGAAGCCGCTAAGGCC
>CAIYAN010000222.1 GCA_903924185.1 uncultured Opitutia bacterium
AGGGTCGGCTCCTTCCGTCGCTGGCTAAAGATCCAGCTCGCGCCCGTCTCTACCCTCCAATACGTTGACGAGGACTTCGACCCGAAGGGAATGGACGCGCAAGTCGTCCACAGCCCTGCCCTCATCACAGGGATACTGGTCCTCATCAAGGTGTTGCTCGATATGCCCTATAAGCTGCTAAAGGGGAGTGCAGACCGGAAGATTAGGCCAGCCTCGCTTTCCCTGTCAGCGAGTCGGCCTTAGTTTCACTCAGGCTAACCTCGATAGCGCTCCGCTATTCCCCGTCCGACCTCTGTCATTTCGGACGGCTTTCCTTATGTCGACCCAAGAAAAGGCCAAGAAATACGCCTTTCCAGTGCCAGCTGCCCCGGCTTGTCCTTGCCCTTCCCGGCCGGGCGCCTAGTCGTCATTTATGGCCATCCGCCGCCTAGCCCTCGTCGTCAACCGCACCAAGCCTGGAGTGGACGCCATTGTGCGTACGGTGCAGGAGACGGCCCAAACTGCCGACGTGACGGTCTCTGTCTTGGACGCTTGGCCGATCTTACGTGAAAGCCTCCGCGGCTGTGACGCCTGTGGCGTGGTCGGCGGCGACGGCACCTTCCTCGGTGTGGCCGAGCCCGCCGCTCTTGAAGGCGTCCCCCTGTTTGGTATCAACCGCGGCAAACTTGGCTTCCTCGCGGCCTACCCAAGCGATGACGTCGGTGCCTCCCTCCGCTCCATCCTCGCCGGAGACTTCCGTCGCGAGAACCGCGCGCTTCTCGAGGTACGCTTCGCCGACCGTTCCTTCGCCCTCGCCCTCAACGACGTCGTCATCAAGACCTGCGATGTCTTCCGCATGGGGCGGTTCACCGTACGTGCTGACGGCGCCAAGGTGAACGACTACCGTGCGGACGGGCTCATCCTCGCAACCCCGACGGGCTCGACGGCCTATAACCTCGCTGCCGGCGGGCCGCTGGTCGACCCCGCCGCATCGGCTATCGCACTGACGCCGATTTGCGCGCACACGATGTCCAACCGTAGTGTGATCTTTGACGGCGAAACCGAACTGTCGGTCTCAAGTGAAGACGGTGCGCACCTTGGCCTTTCAGTCGACGGCCGCCCCACCCTTGCAGCGCAAGATCTTCTGCCCTTGGTCATCCGTACCGCCAAGGTTCAGCTCGGCCTCATCCGCCCCAAGAACCTCTCCCATTTCGACGTCCTCCGCAGTAAGCTAAAGTGGGCGTGAACGAGCGGAGAGCAACATGGGGATAGGGGATGGAGGATGGGCAAGTTCACTCCTTCTCCTTTAACCTGTTAGCCCGATAACGGATGAGGCCACCCAAGAGCTTACCGGCTAAAGAAATAGCCGCCTGCAATTCAACGTGTACTCGCGATTCCATGTATCGCAGATCGACGCAGAGTAGAACCTGTGTTTCGAGCTCCGCCAGTGATCCACGCGCAATCTGCAGGAATCTCAACGCGTCGCGATTAGTGCCACGCGAATCTCCCTCTGCTATATTGCAAACAACCGAGACAGCCGCCCGCCGCATCTGATCGCACAGCGAGTAGTCCAGTGGCAAAAGCGACTTTGTAGACTTATAGACCATCGAAACTAAAGCCCGCGCATGCTGCCAAGCCTGCAAGTCTTGGTAACGCGTTACCTTCGCGGGTTGCTCATTCATGTGTCAATTCATGCAACAAACGGCGTGATAAGCCCCATCCCCCTTGCCTCATTCGCGACTACCTACCCCGTCCACCCCCAATCCCCTATGCCTCCCCATCCCCCACCCCACCCGCCATCCCCTTCTCCACCCCTCCCCAATCCCCTTGTCTTTCCCCCTACACCTCACTTTAACCCCATCTCGATGCTGACGATTGCCAATGTTTCCAAGTCCTACGGACCCCGCACTTTATTTGCGGAGGTCTCGCTGAGCATTGCCCGTAATGATCGCCTCGGTCTCGTCGGCGCCAACGGCGCCGGGAAGTCCACACTCTTCAACCTCATCCTCGGCAAGGACCAAGCGGATGACGGCCTTATCGAATGGGAGACTGGCGCGAATTTCGGTTTCCTTCCACAGGAAAGCGCCCCCGCCGGTGACGAGACCATCCTGCAAATCGCCACCAGCGGTGGTAAGCTCGAACCCGAGAATGACGACGACTGGGATATCGACTACACCCTCGAGCCACGCGCGAAGAAGATTCTGGCTGGCCTCGGCTTCCGCGAAGACGACCACCAAAAGGTCGCGAAGACCTTCTCGGGCGGTTGGGTCATGCGTGCGCACCTTGCACGTCTACTCGTCAGCGAGCCGACGCTCCTGCTGCTCGACGAACCAACGAACCACCTCGACCTCGAGGCCTTGCTCTGGTTCCAGGATTACCTGACCCGTTACCCGGGTGGCCTCGTCGTGATTTCCCACGACCGTGCCTTCCTCAACGCACTCTGCAACGGCATGATCGAACTGCGCGGCCAGCGCCTGCACGAGTACTCGGGCAACTACGATGACTTCCTGGTTGAGCGCGTGGCTCGCAAGGACCGCCAGCAAGCGATGTTCAAGAACCAGCAACGCGAAATTGCTCACCTACAGACCTTCGTTGATCGCTTCGGGGCCAAGGCTTCCATGGCCTCCCGTGCTAAGTCCAAGGAAAAGCAAATCGCCCGCCTCGAGGAGGTCGCAATCGATGAGCCCGAAGATGACCTGAAGAAGATTCAGTTCCGCTTCCCGCAGCCGCCCCGTTCCGGCCTGAAGGTCATGAAGCTCGAGCACGTGCAGCAATCCTACGGTGACCACGTCGTCTACAAAGACCTAAATTTCGAATGCGAGCGCGGCCAACGTACCGTCCTCGTCGGCCCGAACGGTGCCGGCAAGTCCACCCTGCTGAAGATTCTCGCTGGAGTCATCCCCATCAACGGCGGGGTCCGCGAAGTCGGCGGCAATGTCATCACGGGTTACTTCGCCCAGAACCGCGTCGACAACCTCAATCCTAAGCTGACGGTCCTCGAGAACGTCATGGAACTCCGCACGACGGAGAACGGGCTCACGGAACAGCAAGCTCGCGGAATGCTCGGGACGTTCCTCTTCCGCAAGGACGACGTGCATAAGAAAGTCTCCGTGCTATCAGGGGGCGAGAAGTCGCGCCTCGCGCTCGTGAAGTTACTAATCAACCCGCCGAACTTCCTGCTCATGGACGAGCCGACGACGCACCTCGACATCATGTCGATTGACGCGCTCATCGCCGCCCTGAAGACCTACGAAGGCACGCTCTTCTTCGTCAGCCACGACGTGCACTTCATCCGCGAGGTCGCCAAGACGGTGCTCCACGTGCACTCCGGTCGCCTGACGCCTTACGCGGGAGACTACGGCTACTACCTCGAAAAATCTAAGGCGGGCAACGAACGTGCCGCCCTCACCGCCGGCTTCACCGACGCCCGCCCGAAACAGGAAGAGGTCGCCAAGGACGAAAAACCGAAGGCCCCGGCGAAACCCTCGGCCTCGGACATTCGTAAGTTGAAGTCCGAAGTCACTAAATGCGAAGAGCAGGTCACCGAACTTGAGGCCAAGCAGGCCAAGATCACGGCCGAACTCGCCGACCCGGCTACCTACACTGGCGGAGTGAACGTCCAGCAATTGAACGCCCGTCTCCGCGACACGATCAACGCCCTCCAGACAGCCACCGCTGCCTGGGAACTGGCCGCCCAGAAGCTGAGCGAAGCGGAAGGAGCGTAA
>CAIYAN010000223.1 GCA_903924185.1 uncultured Opitutia bacterium
ACCCGATCCGGTTAAGGGTGAGAAGCTCTTCGTCACGAACTGTGCTGGCTGCCACCAGCCTACAGGCTTAGGGCTCGCCGGTGCTTTCCCCCCGTTGGCTGACTCTCCATGGGTTGCCGGCAATGAAGAGCGTCTGCTTAAAATCATTATTGGCGGCTTGGCTGGTGAACTCGATTACAAGGGGACCAAGTATAACGGTGCTATGCCCAATGTCGGTGCCGGCCTCAAGGACGCTCAAATTGCGCACATCGCTACCTACGTCCGCCAGGCTTGGGGCAATGCCGCTGGCCCGGTGACGGATGCCAAGGTCGCCGAGGCTCGCAAGGCCGTGGGTGCCCGTGCCTCCTATAGCCCGGCTGAAATCCTGCAGGCTCACCCGCTGGAAATTAAGTAAGCCCGCGGTTTGGGCTGAAAAGCAAAAAGGCCCAGGGCGCAAGCCCCGGGCCTTTTTATTGGCTTAGCCGTTCAGACTTAGGCCGTTTGGTGCTTCTTGATGAAAGCGGCGATGTCACCCTTCGGGCGGGCACCGACGATTTTATCCACGACTTGACCATCCTTAAAGAGGAAGAGGGCGGGAATCGAAGTCACGCCTAGCTGGGTCGCGAGGTTACGGTTCGTGTCCACGTCCACTTTGCAGATCTGCACAGTCGTGCCCATCTCAGCCGCGAGCTGGTCAAGGACCGGGCCCAACTGCTTACAGGGGCCGCACCAGGTTGCCCAGAAGTCCACAAGGACGGGCACGGTCGACGATTTAATCGTCGAATCGAAGGTGTTGCTGTCGAGGTTGGTAATCAGATCGGATGCCATGGAAGGTCTTAGCCCTTGGTCTTAGAGAAGAGCTCTAAGTACAAGAAGACGGCTGCGCTTAAGGAAGCCACAAGGGCGAGCACGTCAACAGCGGCCGCCGCTTTGCCGACGTTGCGATTGCTAGCAGCACCCGTTGTCGGGGAGACGCGTGGAGCGGCTGCCGCAATCGGGGCGGGAATGGGAGCGACGGGCGGACGCGGGGCGCCACCGGCAGCGGGCGGGGGCGGAGGAGGTGGCGGAAGCACAGCACCAGCGGGCTTAGCCAGCTTAAGCTTAGGGGCCTGAGGTGCGGCGTTATCGCCTTCAGCGGGAGGAGGGGGAGGGGGTGTCTCGGTGCTCATCGTTAGGGAAGGGAATGAAGCCGTTAAAAAAGGGGTGAGTCAACCAGTCAGTGCCAGATTTTGGGGCTAACGGCTCTGGTCGTGCTTGCGCAGGAGCTCGGCGACTTCACGGGGGTCGGCTCCTTGCAGATTCCGGCCCTTGCGGCTGAGGTCTTCAACCGTCTTCACTACGGTTTCGGTCATCCGTTCATGGGTCTCTTGGGAACCCCCGACGAGTGAAAAGCCTTCGCCTTGGGTGATGCGCTTATGCTGGTCGGAATTATCCAAGCCTAAGCCTAGCAGGTGGTTCGGGGAGCGCGTCTTGCGAGCCATGGTTTTACTTTAGACGTGGCCGTCATCACCGCAAGCCTCAGCGGCTTACGGGTTCGCCTCAGGCGGCGGTGTATCGAACTCGGACCCACCTTCGGAAGTCTCCCCGGCGAACGGGGCTTCCGCCTTTTCGCGCTTCGAGCAGACGATGTCCTCGAAATTATTGTCTTGTTCGAGCTGCATGGCGCCAAGCCTGGCCAATTCTAAACAGGCCAAGAAGTTGGCGATTAGCAGGGCCACGCTCGGGCGTTCGGGCAAGAGGGAGGTGAAGATGAACTTCGGCTCGGTTTCGAGGCGCTTGAGGATGAACTCCATGCGATCCGACACGGTGACATTCTCGGCGGAAAGATTCCCCGGCTGGATGCGCTCGGCGAGGCGGCGGAGGACGTTGTTAAAGGTATTCCAGAGTTCGATGCGTTCGGTAGGAGCGACGGGACGCACGACGGCATCTTCGCCTTCATTTTGCACGACGTAGCGAGCGAGTAGGCCTTGGCGGTCATCGGCTAAGCCGCGGATAATCGCGGCGGTTTCCTTGACGCGTTTATACTGAATGAGTTGTTGGACGAGGGCCCAGCGTGGGTCTTGGCCTTCCGGGGTCGGGAGCACTTCTTCTTCGGGTCGACTTTCGACCGGCAAGAGCATGCGGCTTTTGATATACATCAACGTCGCGGCCATGACGAAGAAGTCGCCGGCGAGCTCGAGGTTATCCTTCTCCTCCGTCCGCAGGACCTCGAGGTACTGCTGCGTGACCTTCTCGATTGGGATATCGTAAATATCGATTTCGTTCTTCCGAATGAGGAAAAGCAACAAGTCCAACGGCCCTTCAAAGACGTCCAGCCGGATCGGTAGGTCGGCTGGCGGCAATATGCCGTCAGTCGGAATGGAAGAGGGGGTCGCGGATTGGTCCGTCACAGTTCAGAACTTGAACAAACGAGCCCGCAGGTGGAAGCCCAATGCACTATCCCCGAAAGCGGAAATCTTCTTCTGGAAGCCATATTCCACTTCCCAAGAATTGCCGATACGCTGCACCAGGCCAATGGACTGGTAGATGGTTTGGTTAGTCAGGGCATCATAATTAGTCGTTATAACCCCAGAATAGACGGAATTAAGGCGGATTTCCCCCGTCAACCAGAGCTGGTTGGCGACTTCGGCCTGTCGGAGTTGATACCAGCCGAAGGAGGCTTTCCAGAAATCACCGGAATTGAAGGAAATCGAGTTTAGTGACTCGTACGCAGCCCCGCCGCCGTTCGGGAGGCGCTGGTAGGAATCGATATTAACCCAAGGAGCGGGGGTCAGGCTGACGTGGGCTTGGACGTCCGACTTATTGCCGGTACCAGTGACGGCATCCTGCTCCCAGTGAGTGAAGACGTCGAAGCGCAGGAGGTCGCGGGTGCCGTTGACGGTGTCGCGGGTCGCCAAAGTATTGCGCACACCCAGGCGAGCCGCCTGTCGAGCCGTGACGCTGGCGGCGTCGGGACGGTCAGCTAGGTCGAGTTCTTGGAAGGCCGAAAGGGCCACGGCGCGGTCAGCCAGCGGCAGTTCGCCGGCGCCTTGCTCCGCCCCGGGGAAGTAACGGTATTGGACGATTGGGCGAAGGCTGTGACGCATGCCATCAATCGACCATTTTTTAGCGACCAGTGCCCAGGAGCCAGTGAGGAGGCCTTCGACGTCAAAGCCGACTTGCCCCATGACCTTAGTTTGGTTGCCGAGCCCGTTGAGAGCGGACGACCAATCGGTGGCCCGGGCCCCGATGACGGGTTTGAAAGTCAGCCAGTCTCCCGTGACGAGCGGGTTGGAGAGGCCGTAGTAAAGATCGAGGCGCGCGGTGGACCAAGCATTCGTTGGGGCAATCCCGGCTGCCGGCTGTGCGTTCAGGTAGGCCAGGGCGGCGAAACCCCGTTGCCGGAGGCCATGCTCACCCAAGGCCGTCTCGGTCAGGTCGAAGCGGACCTCCGGGAGCTTCTGGGTGACTTCCTGATAGTTGTCGGCTTTGGCGACGAGGTTCGCCGAGAGCAGGCCGCCGTTCCAAGGCTTGGTGACTTCGAAGTTCAGCTGCGGAGTGCCGGTGCGTTCGGAGAGGTTTGGGCGGAAGTCTCGAACGAAATCAGGGTCGCTCGTAGCGAAGAGCTGGCCGGCCACCTGGACGCCGTCGGCGGTGCGACCGTTAATCTCACCGTATTCGAAGGCCCGCGTCCGCCCGGGGAGGCGGCCAAAGCTATCCGCCAATAAATCACCGCGGTCGCTGATGAAGCCGGCTTGGAAGAAGCCTTTCCAGTGGGTGGTGGCCTGCTGGTCCTTGGCGTTATCGTACTTGAGGTAAGGGCCGACGAGGAAGCCAGACTTACTGTAGAAATCGAGGAGAGCCCCGACCCACAGCGAGGGCGTCTGGCGGGCGAGCGTCGTGGTGCGCAGGTAGGTCCCTTGGCGATCCTTCGACCCCATGTTCAGGTAGATGTCGTAAGGGATATCTTGATACCCTTCTTGCCCGTAGTACGGAATGTAGAGGAAGGGGAGGCCAGCGAGCTGCGGGCGGACGTCGCGGAGGGCGAGCCAATCATCCTTTTGGGTATACTGGGCAGAACCGATGTTCAGCGACATGCCGCTGGCGGCGGGTTCGTTGTGCCACATCCGCAAGCCCTTGATGGTCTTATCGCCATTCTCAATGCGGAGCTCGTCGGCGGTTAAGTAGACGGGGTTGCGGCCGAAGCGAACCTTGGTTGCGACGACGATATCGTTCTTCGGGTCCAGCTGGGCTTTTTCGCCGAGGATGCGGAGGTTTCGCGTGGCGTAAACGACGTCGCCCTCCGCCGTGATGAAACCGGTGCGGGTATCGAGTTTAATGAGGCGGGCGGAAAGGAACGCACCGTTCGAACTGAAGCTCGCGTTAACGGCAATCAGGACCTTGCCGTTTTCTTCGTAGCTGAAGCTTTGGCCCGAGAGACCAGGGACGTCGGGCTTGGCCGCTTGGCTCGCCACCGGCCCGGGTACAGGTAGAGTGTCCGCGGCGACGCCGCTGAGGGTGAGGCCGACGCTTGCGGCAAGAATCCAAAATCGACGGCCAGGCATCCGTCCCAGACTTGTCGCTCCGGCCTGCGTCTCAAGTATTTTCGGGGATTGCACGCTTGCGGCAAGGGGACGGCCGTGGATTGTCGTGGGATGCGCCACAGTCCCGCAGAGTTGGCCGCCCTCGTGGAGGGCTCGGAGACCTGTCCGCACCGTTTCCTCGGAGCACACCCTCTGGCCGATGGGGGGGTGGTCATTCGGGCTCTCTTCCTTGGGGCGACGAGCTGCAAGGTGCTTAAGGCTAAGGCCTCGCGAGGGGAGGAAATGGCTAAACTCGCTGACTTAGGGGTGTTCGAGCTGGTTTACCCGAAGTCGCCGGCCTTCCGCTACCGCTTCCAGGTCGGTTATGCCGACGGGACTGTGCAGGAACACGAAGATCCTTATCGTTTTCTCCCGACAATTTCCGAGCAGGATTTGTTCCTGATCGGCAAGGGCGACGACCACAAGGTCTTCAACAAGCTCGGGTCTCACGTCCGCACTTTGGAGGGCGTAGCGGGGGTCTCTTTCGCGGTTTGGGCTCCGTCGGCTCGCCGCGTGTCGGTGGTCGGCGACCATAACCATTGGAACGGTCGGGCCCACCCGATGCGCTCCTTGGGGGCTTCGGGTATCTGGGAACTCTTCCTGCCTGGGCTCACCGTGGGGGCCCGTTATAAATACGAAATTGTCGGTGCCCATGATCAAACACCGTTCATCAAGACGGATCCTTGCGCCCTGCATTTCGAGCCTTCGCCCAATCATGCGGCCATTGTGTGCGACGTGTCGGGCTTCGTCTGGAACGACCAGGCCTGGCTGGACCAGCGTCGGCAGGCCGACTCCCGGGCTCGGCCGATGTCCGTCTACGAGGTGCATCCTGCGTCTTGGCGTCGCGTGCCTGAAGAGGGTAACCGCGTCCTGAACTACCGCGAACTGGGTACGCAGCTGGCCGAATACTGCACGCAATTAGGTTTCACGCACGTCGAACTCATGCCGCCGTCGGAATACCCGTTTGATGGCTCGTGGGGCTATCAGGTGACGGGTTTCTACGCACCGACCCACCGTTTCGGTACACCGCTCGATTTCATGGCGATGGTCGATACGTTGCACCGCGCCAATATCGGCGTGATCGCCGATTGGGTGCCGGCTCACTTCCCGCGCGACTTTTTTGCGTTGGCCCGCTTCGATGGGACGCATCTCTACGAGCACGCTGATCCGCGTCTCGGGGAGCACCAAGATTGGGGTACGCTGATCTTTAACTATGGCCGCCATGAGGTCCGCGGCTTCCTGGTCGGCTCCGCGCTGTCGTGGCTAGAACGTTTTCACATCGATGGCCTCCGCGTCGATGCCGTGGCGTCGATGCTTTACTTGGATTATTCGCGCAAGGCCGGCGAATGGGTGCCCAATCGGCATGGCGGTCGCGAGAACCTCGAGGCCGTCGAATTCCTCCGACAGGTTAACGCGCTCGTGCACCTTTACCATCCTGGCGTGGTCACCATCGCCGAGGAGTCGACGTCCTATCCGGGCGTGACGAAGCCCGTGGCCGAAGGCGGCCTCGGCTTCGACTACAAGTGGAATATGGGCTGGATGCATGACAGCCTCGACTACTTTAAGCAGGATCCGCTGTTTCGAAAATTCCACCACGATAAGCTGACCTTCGGTATGATCTACCAGTGGTCCGAGGCGTTCGTGCAGTCCTTTTCGCATGACGAAGTCGTGCACGGTAAGGGCTCACTCATTGGCAAGATGGCCGGGGGTGACGATGCGACGAAGGCCGCTAACTTACGTTGCCTATTGGCGATG
>CAIYAN010000224.1 GCA_903924185.1 uncultured Opitutia bacterium
ACTTCGTGCCAACCTAGCTGTACCTTTCCACAGGCCTCCGGCCGATTTGCACCTTTGCACGGTCATCGCAACTCTCCGTACTCCGTACTCTGCACTCTGTAATCTTCTCTGCCATCACCTTTCCACCTTTCCACCGGCCTCCGGCCGATTTGCACCTTTGCACCTGCCTCTCGCCCTGCCTCTCGCCCTGCCTCCCCTCTCCCCCTGCCTCGCCCTACCTCGCCTTCAGCAACGACCGATCCGCATCTTCCTTTTCGGTCGGGATGCGGGCGAGGAGCGAGCGGGCCAGGTTTTGGGCGGCGGTCAGATCGCCAGCCGACATCCGGTCCGCGAGCTCCTTGGTTCGCGTCAACTGATCCTGCATCTTCTTGAGGTCATCGGGCTTCAGCTTCAGTGCCGCTTCACCCTTGGCCGCGAGTTGCGCCGCCACCAGATTCCACGCGTAGGCTTTAACAAAATCAACCGGTGCAATCCGATTCTCTTCGTAAGCGGCCGCTAGTAGGTTGCAGGAATCATAGTCACGCATCAATGCCGCCTGTTCATAGTAGGCCAAAGCCTGCGCGAAGTTCTGCACCAAGATCGGGTTACCCCTTTCATCCGTGAATCCGATGCGCCCTTCGGCGGTCAGGTCCCCGAGTTTACGCATCGCCCCGCGGTTACCGCGGTCGGCGGCCTTGATGAGCAGAAGACAGCCCTTAAGTTCGATGGAAGTATTCCCGCCAGGTGTGCCTTTCGCTTCCTCCAGCAGAATATCCGCCAGCAGGCGCATACCCAAAGGGTCTTTTTGGGCCGCGGCATCTTCCGCGCAAGCCTTCGCCTGAACCAAGTCGGCGGGCCCGCCTATCCCGCGTTGCAGGTAGAGGGCCATCACGGCTTGGGCGCGCGCGAACTTTTTCTGGGCCGCCTTGGCGTAGTATTCGCGGGCGACCTTGGGGTCTTCTGGGCCGATCCGGAATTCCTCCGGCGGACGGGTCGTCCGCCGCAGTGCGTAGACATACATCGCAAACACATTGTCGCCGTCGGCTTCGGCCTTCAGTTCCTCAGCGGATTTCTCCAGATAACTCTTCCCCATGACTGTGTCGTCCTTCCAATCCACCAAGTCCTGCCAGACCACCCTAGGCAGGCCCGGCAGCTCCGCCTTATAGGCCCGCTTCACTTCATAGACAGCGAACGCGACCAAAAACCCCACCGCCATCCACATCCGCAGACGTATGAACCAGCGCAGCCCATGGTGGGCCACCGACCTCACGCGCTGCCGGAAGGAGTTCATTAACCAAGCAATAGAAAGCCCAGCCACGAAAGTCCAGAGCTAGGTAAGGACCGCGACTGTATCGCGTCCGTCTGCCGCTAGGGTAGGGGCGCGACTGCGTCGCGTCCGCCTGTCTCGAGGTAGGGGCAGCACCGCGTGCTGCCCTAGCTGTCTTCTGGTAGGGTTGGCACTGCGTGCCAACCTAGCCACGCCTGTTGGGGTCAGTTAACGGGGTCAGGCCGCACCTTTGAATCGCTGAACCGAAATTCGCCTAAATGACACGGTTTTTGGTTCAGGCTGCGTGTGGGTACGGCCTGACCCCATGGCCTTCCCGTAAGTTGAGGGGTAAGAGTGTTTAAGCCTTACTTTACGCGAGAACGCGGCGCCTGACTTAAGAATATTATAACCCCACCTATTGGGTGGCTCCTCCGTCACTTGACTACCTCCCTTGCGTGGTAAGAGTCGGCTCATGAACCCCGTCCCGGGAGCGACAGAGAATCCCCGGTGGAGGGAGTTGGTTCTGACCGACATGCTGCGGCAACTCAGAGTTGAAGCTGAGGAACGCTTTACTTCGGTGACCTCCGAATACGAAGGATCCGCTACAAAGCGTAAGGAGTTCGCTGAATTACGCGACCGTCTGAAGAAGAAGACATCTGGAACTTCTGAAAACTACTTGTCGGCAGCCAAAGGATTTCTCACCCGTTCAACCTCCACGGTAATCGGGTTGCTGTCCCGTGCCGGAGGTCGCGATGGTTCGGAAGGGCTGGAGCGCCGTCTGGCCGGCTATAAGCTTTTCCAGGATGACATGGGGCGCGTCGAAGGTGCTCTGGAATACGATGAGCAAGAACTCCGTTTCGTATTGCCCGACTTCGAGGAGTTCGGCGGTAAGCGTTGGCCTGGTCCGGTCTCCTATCGGGCAGCGCTGAATCACTTCGTGGCCGTCTGCGTCCGCGTACATTCGATCCTTCCTGGCCTGTCTTTCGAAGATGTGGCGTGGCACTGTGCGCGTCGGGTTCTTTGTCCGGTGTTAGCCCACAATCTTAAGTTCTTGGCATCGCACCATCCGGAGGTCTACCGGGCATTCGTCCACGACGACACTGTGCAGCTGCGGCAGGGCAGGGAGATCAAGGAAGAAGCATCGGGTATACCTCGCGCCTCTTTGTATGCCTACCGTAAGTGGGCCCGGCTCTTTAACATAGGTACTTCTTTCG
>CAIYAN010000225.1 GCA_903924185.1 uncultured Opitutia bacterium
AGACCTCCGCGCCGCTATGCGCGAGATGCTCGATCACGACGGTCCCTACCTCCTCGACGTCATCGTGCCCTACACCGAGCACGTGCTCCCCTTCATCCCGCAGAAGAAGTCGGCGATGGAGATTCTGACGAAGTAATCGCTAAGCGATTACTTCGAGAGGACAGCGGCCGGCGGTTAGGATACGCTGTATCGGGTAACGAAAGGGCTCAAAGGGGAACCGGAGACCGGATGATTGGCTGGGGGGGTAATATACCCGCCGTATCTATTCCGGTTCCCGGTCTCCCTTTGCAGGATAACCTAACCGCTTCACCCTTGGGCTTGCGACTCCGTCGCGTCCGTTCGCCGCCACGACCGGCTGGACTGATCAGAACGCCACCGTCGCCGGGTGGTGAGTGAAACCTTCGGCTTCGAATAAGGCGGCGGGCTTCATCTTGACCAAGCCCGCTAGGTAGCGGTCCGGGATAGTCTCGATCCGGGTGTTATAGAATGTCGCGATGTTATTATGATATCCACGGGCTAGGGCGATGCGGTCTTCGGTCTCAATGAGCTGCTTACTCAAATCATTAAATAACGCCTGCGCACGGATTTCGGGGTAACTTTCGATGACGGCGAGGATACCGGGCGCGAGCGCCTTCAGCGAACTACCGCCGGCCTGTGCCCGCATTGCGGTCACCAACGCCTGCACCGCGGTCTCATGTTCACGGAAGCCCTGCACACAGGCCACAAAGCGCTCAATGAGGTCCGTGCGACGCTTTAACTGCACATCGATGAGCGAATACGCCTGCGCCACGCGATTGCGGAGGCCGACCATGCTATTGAAGACCATCCGGGCCCAGCCCACGACCGCCGCTAGCAGATAGAGGCCCACCCCAATAAGGAGCCCTAGTGGAATGTAAGGAACTGCCTCGAGTGTTCCTTGTGTGCGTTCCCCGCTAAGGGCAGCCCCGAAAGCGGCGTATACCAGAAGGACAGGCCCCAGCCCGGCGGACGCAACCACGACGGCGTTAATAGCCGCGAACGCCCCCACAAAATCCCATGCGTTTGCCTTCCATCCCATCCAGACGCTGATGGACCGTTCTCCGCGGTACGAAATAATGAACATGCCTGCGCTTCCGTCATGGCCAATCTGGGCCGCCACCACCTCGGGGCGTTCGCTCGCTCGTCCTCGGATAAAAACTTTCGTCCCCACGCATAACGCGTACTCGGTGAACTCACGCAGACCTTTGGAACTATGGACTTCGTTCGAAGGGCCTTTGCCATAATAAAGCGGATCTCTTCTCGATACCAATTTCTTGAAAACCCTGCGGGCTTCGACTTCGGCCCCCGCTGGGTTCACCCAGATAGATCCCGTTTCGTCCTCCAGGTAGAAACCCGCCGAATGGAAACCGGAAGCGACAACTTCCTCGTCAGAATAGCGGTTATCCCCGCTTCCGCGAACACAATGCTCAACGACCTGCCAGCGGTAGTATACGCAAGGCGCAAGCGCCAGAGAGCTGATTAAGGGGGCCTGACTGACGCAAACGCCCGAGACCTCGACCTCGCCAATAAAGACCCCGAGGGCCTTGGATGTTGGCGTATCGGCCAGCAAGCGTTGCTTCCGCTTAAGACTCAGGGCAACCTTTAGAGCCTTCCAGGATAGCAGGAGAACTAGGGCAGCTGAAACCCAGTTTATAAAGTGAAACACGCCTAAAGACCTATCGCCAGTCAACCCCAAAGCGAGGACTCAATTAGGCAACGGGAGCACCAGTCCGCCGGGGCCGCCGATATCTCCATTAATTATACAATAACGACATTAAAATGACCTCCGGAACGCTTGGTTGAACCGAACATGCCCGCACCATGCGGCCGCAAACGGACGCCACGCAGTGGCGCCCCACCCTAACGACAGCACTCAAAGGGGAACCGGAGACTGGATGATTGGCTGGGGGTTATATACCCGCCGTTAACTTCCCGGTTCCCGGTCTCCCTTTGCAGGAAATCCTAACCGCTAACCGCCAACCGCTTCACCCTTGGGCTTGCGACTCCGTCGCAAGCCTCAGTGGCCCGCGAGCCAGCGCTCCGCTTCAATCGCCGCCCGGCAACCCATGCCAGCCGCGGTGATGGCCTGGCGGTAGACGTGATCCGAGCAATCGCCGGCGACAAAGACGCCTGGGACCTTGGTGCTGACCGTGTTGGCGGCCGCAACGAAGTAACCGCCTTCATCGACGTCGAGTGCCGGCGTAAAGGCCTTGGAATTTGGCACGTGGCCAATGGCGACGAAAACACATTTTACGCCCAGTGAGCGGACCGCACCGGACTTCTCGACCACTTCCAACGTGTGGACCTTACCGTCGGCACCGCCGAGGACCTGCTTCGGCGTGACGTTCAGGACGAGCTCGATCTTCGCGTGGGTCTTCACGCGCTGGACCATGATGTCAGAAGCGCGGAAGGTGTCGCGACGGTGCGCGAGGTAGACCTTGGAAGCGAAACGGGTGAGGAAGAGGGCCTCTTCGCAGGCGGAATCGCCGCCCCCGACGACGGCTACGGGGACATCGCGGTAGAACGCCCCGTCGCAAGTCGCACAAGTCGTGACGCCGTTGCCGCCGTAGTATTCCTGTTCACCAGGGATACCCAAGAAACGCGGCGAGGCGCCGGTGGCGATGATCACGGCCTTGG
>CAIYAN010000226.1 GCA_903924185.1 uncultured Opitutia bacterium
GGCGCACCCTTGGCTTGGCGGGCGACGATGGCGGCACGGATGAAGTTGGCGATAGTCACGCCGGGGATTTCGCTTGGATACTGGAAGGCGAGGAAGAGGCCGGCGCGGGCGACGACGTCTGGCTCGAGGCCAAGGATTTCTTCACCGTCGAGCAGGGCAGAGCCCGACTGCACACTGTAGTCGGGATGACCGGCGAGGACCTTCGAGAGGGTGCTCTTGCCGGTGCCGTTCGGGCCCATGATGGCATGGACCTCGCCTTTCGGGACGGTGAGGGAGAAATCCTTCAAAATCGGGCGTTCGCCGATTGAAGCGTTCAGGTTCTTGATGACCAAGGAATCAGGCATGGAAGGGAAAAGGAATTAGTTAGAAGTGGAGCGGGGGGCCGTTTCCTGGGAGCGTCCGCGGAAACTGATTTCGATGGTCTCCGAGTTAAAGCCAGCCGGCAGGATGGAGCGGAGGCTCTGGATAATCTCGGGGGGGAGTTCGATGTCGTGGACGTGCCCCGTGGCCTCGTCGCGGAAGTGTGCGTGCGGGGCCAGGTTGGGGCAGTAGCGTGTGGATTCACGTTCGTGATTCACCTGACGGACGAGGCCGCAACCTACGAAGGTTTCGAGGCAGTTATAGACCGTGGCGAGGGAGAGCCCGGGCATGGACTCACGGGCCCGCTGGAAGACATCTTCGACCGTCGGGTGGTCGCGCTTGGCGAGGAGCACCGCAAAAACGATTTCGCGTTGGGGGGTCACCTTCTGGCCGCTGGTCGCCAAGGACTCTTGGAGGTTCTCGCGATCGTGTTCTGTGAGCTTTTGAATCATTCTAAGTTAGGAATGAGTTGGAATGATTCCAATTTGCAAGTGAGAAGCCGAAGCTTGGGCTCTGGGCTTGGGGCTTGGGGTAGGAGTTATTGCGCGATTAGACCATTTAAACTACTGATAGTTAAAGAGTTAAAATATGCATCATCCATGTTTTACCGACTCAAGGGCTGCTTCGCTCCCTTGGCCTGAAACTTCCGAGCTCAAACTCATCAAAGTGAAGAGGCCTTAGGGACAGGATAATGAACTATCCTCGCTAGGTCGTGACGCAGTCTCGAGCCGACCAATGCGCTTAATTCATTCCTGGATCTAAGTCCTGACCTTGTTCGCCCAAACTACGTTCGGCTTCGAGTCGCGCCAGTTGGTCGGCGACGAGGATGAGCCGTTGCTGAGGTGAGAGGCATTCGAGGAGCCGCCGCCGCACAGCCGTTTCAGTGATGAGATGGCCCGCGGCCGCATCCGCCAAGAGCCCGGGTTGATTCGTCAGGCTACGGAGTCTTTCAATGATCGGTTGGGCGTCGGCACCGAGCTCGCCGACGAGCTGCTCGGAGAAGGCCATGATGCGCGCAATCTCGCGCGTGCAGTCCAGCGGGTCCACGATGTCTTCTTCCGCGAGCGGCGCAATCTCTAGCCGCGGATAGGGTGTGCGCCGTTGTACCTTAAGTACTTTTGCACGGCGCAGGCCTTCGATCACCAGGTGGCTGGTGCCGTCTTCTAGATCGACATGTCCAGCGATGCGCCCAACGCACGTAATGGGGCACGGTGGCTCTTCGTTGTCGGGCGATAATTTATCCTCGTCGAGTTGTGAGACCGCAAACATACGATTCCCCGCCAACGCTTCTTTCAGCATTAGCCGGTAGCGCGGTTCGAAGATGCGCAGGGGCAGGAGTTGCTGCGGCAGAAAGACGCAATCCCCGAGGGTCATCACTGGCACGACGATGGAAGGCACGATTACTTTAGAGTGAACCGAAACATTTGAAACGCAAACGGCCGCCGCTGGATATTCGACCGAAATTACTTCGCCTTCGCCGGTACGACTGGCACGACCGGGAAGATCGGGCTATCGTAGCTGGCGAGGTCGGCAGGTTTTACCGCGCCCGCCCGCTTGAAGGTGCCCAGCCAGGTCGGGTTGTAAGGGCCGACGAGGTCGATCTTTAGGTCA
>CAIYAN010000227.1 GCA_903924185.1 uncultured Opitutia bacterium
AGCTAGCCGAGATATCGCGACAGCTTCGACGTTTGCACCTTTGCACAGGCCGTAGGCCGATTAGCACTTTTGCACGCTGCGGCTCCTGCCGTAGCCTTAGGCCGCCGTCAGAGCATCTTCCGGGCGACCGCCAGGTCTTCCGGGGTATCAATCGCGACGGGATGATACTCGGTAACGACGGTCTGGAACGTGAACCCGTGGGCCAGAAAACGCAGCTGCTCCAGCGACTCCACCGATTCGAGTTCGGTCGGTGCCAGCTTCGAGTAACCAGCCAAAGTTGCGCGGTCGTAGCCGTAGACGCCGATGTGGACCCAGTAATCGCGCCGCGCGACCCACTCGCTCGGATCAACGCCGCGCAGGTACGGAATCGGACTCCGCGAAAAGTAGATAGCTTCGCCATTCTCGGCCCGGACGACCTTGACCACACTGCTAGCCAATAAGCGCTCCGTGGTCTGAATCTTCGAGACTGCGGTGACCAGCCGGCACTGCGTTTCCTTCCAGCGCGAGATCAAGCCGTCCAAAAGGTCGGGCTGAATAAAAGGCTCGTCGCCCTGAACGTTCAGGAAAAAATCACCGGGCACTTGGTCGATGACGCTCGCTATCCGTGCGGTACCCGAAGGGCAATCGGGGGAAGTCATCACCACCTCGGCGCCAAACCCACGAGCGACCTGCGCGACCTCTTCGGAATCGGTCAGCAGGATGACGCGGTCCGCTTGGCGGACCTGCTTGGCTTTTTCCCAAACATGCTGGACCACGGGCTTACCCCCGAGATCAAGCAGGACCTTGCGCGGCAGACGCGTAGAAGCGATGCGAGCAGGGATGCAAAGGGTAATGGACATGATGAAATAGGGGTTAGGGGATTCGTTGGCTAGTGGGCTAGGAGCATCGGTGGGAGTGCGGAGGCCGGATTAACGACCAAGGGGAGTGGGTCTTCGCCACTAGTTAACCAGCCGGCCAAGCCACTTCGCCGCTTACTTTCGCGCGTCGGTGGCGTGCTGGAGATACCAGGCGTAGACCCCACGAATACCTTCATCTAAGCCGATCCGCGGATTCCAACCGAGGCTCTTAATGCGCGCGACATCCATAAGTTTGCGCGGGGTGCCGTCAGGCATCGCTGGATCAAACTCGAGGGAGCCCGTGAAGCCAACGGTGGCCGCGACTTTCTGGGCCAGGTCGCGAATGGAAAGCTCCTCGCCCGAACCAATGTTGATATGGCCCGGCTCGGAGTAGCGGTCCATAAGCATCAAGCAGGCTTCGGCGAGGTCGTCGGCGTGGAGGAATTCGCGGAGCGGCGTACCTGTCCCCCACAGCATCAGCTGGGCGTCGCCGCGGAGCTTGGCTTCGTGCATCTTACGGATCAGCGCCGGGAGAACGTGGGAGTTTTGGAGCGAGAAATTATCGCCCAGCCCATAGAGGTTACAGGGCATTGCGCTGATGAAGTCGCACCCGCATTGCTGGCGGGCGAAAGTGCAGAGCTTGATCCCAGCAATCTTCGCGACGGCGTAAGCCTCGTTGGTAACCTCGAGCGGGCCGGTGAGGAGCGCCGCCTCTTGAATCGGTTGCGGGGCGAACTTGGGGTAGATGCAACTGGA
>CAIYAN010000228.1 GCA_903924185.1 uncultured Opitutia bacterium
GGTAGCAAAGTCGGAGTGCGGCATTAGCAACGGCACCGCCAAGGAGGTTACGAGCGACATGACCATGGCGACGATTTCGCACCAAGCGGAGACGCGCCACCAGAACCAGCGGGCAATGTAGATCAGGCCAGTGCCGGCGCCAATGGAGAGGAGCACCTCGAACGCCTGCTGCGCGGACGTCATGAAGAGGCTAAGCACCGCGGCGAAGACATAGAGAACAACCGTGGAGAGCCGTCCCACGTTGATGTAATGGCCTTCGGTGGCATCCTTATTGATGAAGCGACGGTAGAAGTCGTGTACGAGGTAAGAAGAGCCCCAGTTAAGGTGCGTCAGGATTGTGGAAGAGTTCGCCGCAATCAGGCCACCGACCATCAGGCCGACGAAGCCCACGGGGAGGAACTTCAGCATCGCTGGGAAGGCCGAGTCATGGCCAATCAGCAACGGGTCAGCCGCCGGGAAGGCTGACTTGATCGAGGCCAAGTCGGGATAGACGATGATCGAACACAGGGCGGTGATGATCCAGGGCCACGGACGGAGCACGTAATGCGCAATGTTGAAGAAGAGCGTGCCGCCGAGGGAGTCCTTCTCGGATTTCGAGGCGAGCATGCGCTGAGCAATATAGGAACCACCGCCGGGCTCAGCGCCCGGGTACCAGTTAGCCCACCAGCTGATGGCAATCGGCAGAATGAAGATCATCAAGGCCAGCTCGGACATCGAGAAATTCGGGAGCATGTCCAAGAACGGCTGGCCAGTGCCATTGACGGCCGACATCACTGGCTGGGCGCCTTGTGCGGTATTCACCTGCTGAGTCGAAAGCTTCTCAACCAAGGCCTTGAGGCCTGCCCAGCCGCCAGCGCCCTTGCCGACTAGGCGCTCACCGACCTCGACGAGCGAGAACCAAGCAGCCGCGAATACGGCGGTCATCTTGATAAAGAACTGGACCATATCGATGACCAGCACGCCCCAGAGACCGGAGTGGGCGGCGAAGACGACATTGAGTACACCGCAGATCAGGATAGTCCAAATCGGGGCGATGCCGAAGAGGATGTTAGCGATCTTACAGGCAGCTAAAGTCACCATGCCCATAATGAAGCAGTTAAAGAAGAGCCCGAGGTAGACGGCGCGGAAGCCGCGGACTAACGAGGCGGCCTTACCGGAGTAGCGATGCTCGTAGAATTCGAGGTCGGTCATGACGCCCGAACGGCGCCAGAGGCGGGCAAAGAAGAAGACCGTGGCCACACCCGTGAGCACGAAGGCCCACCACTGCCAGTTACCAGCCACGCCGTATTTACGGACCTGCTCGGTGACCCAATTAGGGGTGTCGGACGAGAAGGTCGTGGCGACCATCGAAAGGCCAGCGAGCCACCAGGGCACCGAGCGGCCGGAGGCGAAGAACTCTGAGGTGCTTTCACTCGAGCGCTTGGCGTAGAAAAGCGCGGGCACAAAGCAGATCAGAATCGATGCGATGACTATGGCCCAATCAATCCAGGTAAGTTGCATAAATGGTTAGGGGGTATGTCTCTGATTTCCCAGAAACATACCCCCTTGGCAACAGTCTTCCCCTGAGGGGAAAGACCGATAACGATTATTTAGCAGGAATCTCGTTCAGCGTGTACCAGCCTTCGTTGTGCCAGAGTGCATCGCCCGCCTTGTTGCGGACGCCGTCAGCGACGAGGTGATGGATGTGTCCGCGCACGAGGCCATCGACAACGAGGCGTACCTTAAGGCCATCCGCCGAGACCGTGGCAGATTTCACCGTGGGCTTGGCCTGATCCACCTCAGGGCTACCATAGGCAGACTGATAGATGTAGGTGAAAGCATCCATGGAGTAGCTCGCCGTGTCGGCAGCGGTGGCGGCATCGACGGGGTGCGTAAAGGTCACTTCAAAGCCATCCGAGCGGGCGGAGATGTTGTGCATCTCGAACGGCACCGTGCCCTTGTAGCGAACACGCTCAAAGGTGAACGGCTGCGAGCCACGAGAACCCCAACCACGGTTGGTGCCACCGATGAAGAGAGTGCCGTCTTCCTGGTCCATGCGCACGGGCACGAGGCCAGCTTCAAAGCCCTGCAGGAAGTGGAAGACCGCCCCTTGGTAGAGGCCGTTAACGACTTCGAGATTAACGCGCTGGACCTGCGAAGCGGTCTGCTCGCCGATGAACATCTGGTTAGCCCACGGACCCCACTTACCCTTAGTCATATCGCAAGCCACACCAGAAGGCGAATTGCCGACCTTACCGTGCGGGAGGATAACGGCTGGCGGGACGAATTCAGGGAACTTGAGGCGCTCGGTCAGGATACGCGAACCGCTCTGGGGTTCGGGCGGCGCCGGGAAGTTCGAGAGCAGCGAGGACTTGTTGCCCGTTGGGTTGCCTTGGAAAGAACCGGGGCGGAGCCACTTGAGTGACGAGGAGCCGTTCCACACGCCTTGGTTATCGGTGTAGAAGACATCGCCCTTATCGTTCATGCCGATGCCACCGGGCGAACGGATACCCGAAGTCGTCGGGATCATCTTGCCGTCGGGGGTGATGCGCATGCACCAGCCGCGCCAAGGCGAATAGGCGTGGAACGAACCAGTAAGGCAAAGCACGATCCAGACGTTGCCGTCCTTGTCGGGGTCGGTACCGAAAGCGTATTCATGGTAGTCACCGTTGATGCCCCACTTGGCGCAGATGGTGTCAAAGACGTCGGCCTTACCGTCGCCATCGGTGTCGGTCAGACGCGTGTGCTCGGGGCGCTGGGTAAGATAGAGTGAGCCACCCTTGTAGAACATACCCAGGGGCTCATGGAGATTGGAAGCGAACTTGGTCCACTTGACCTTGGTGACGTCGGCCTCGTAAGCACCTTCGCAGATCCAGACGTCGCCACGGCGGGTGGCGATGGCGACCTTCTTGCCGGGCAGCAAGGCGATCGAGGAGACCTCAACGACCTCGCCGGGCGGGGTCGGGATCTGGACGCGTTCGTAATACTTGTCCTGGAGCGCCATGGCTTCTGGACCAGCCGCCGCCTTTTTGCTGGCCGCCGGCTTAGCATCGGCCGCTTTCTTCTTCGCCTGCGCTTCCGCAAACGGAGCGAGGGCAAGCAAGGCCAAGAGTGTGAGGGTAAACTTTTTCATATTAAAGATAGGTCTAGGGGATTAGCGGAAGGAGTAACCCAGCACGGCGGATTCGCCGGGCTTGAGCGTAAGCACGAGGTCTGGACCGGCGGCCGCGGGAGCGACGCCCGAAAGCGAGCGAACGACCAAGCGCGGGCCGACTTCGAAAGCGCCAGCGTTAGCCTGCACCGTGAGCCCGCGCGAGAGGACGATAGTGACAGGCTTGTCGCCAGCCGCCACAATCTTACGGGCGAGGCCAGCCGAGCCGCGCGTATCCGCAGGCGTCCACGCATCCGTGAAGCTGAAGCCTTCGCCGGCGACCTTGAAGGTCGGGTTGCCGTTCTTATCGAGTTGGTAGCCCTTGAATTCAGCGGGCTCGTTGACGACCTTGAAGCTCGTGCCCTTACCGCCGTCCTTATTCACCTGGTAGGAAACAATCGCGCCAGTCGGAGCGGAAGGGCCTGCGACAACCATCCCGTCCGAAACCTTCACCACGCCGTCACCGGCCGGCGGCGCATTGCCTTGGCCGCGGTCGACCCAGTGTTGGGCACCGTCCATAAACTTGCCGGTCCACAGCAGTTCGACGGCGCAGTTGTCCGCGCTGTAAGTGAGGTTGGTGGCGTTCGGGAAACCAAAGCCGATTGCGCGCGAGGTCGTGCCACCAATGAAATTACGGTAGCTGGCGGTGTAGCCGTCTTTAGCTTCGACTGGGATGGGGGCACGCTTGGACGCGACCTTGGCGGCACCCCCGAGCTTGGTGTCGGAGAGCCACTTGTAATCCTTTTCCTTCGGACCCTTGTAGCCTAAGATGATGACCTCTTGACCAGCGAATTCGACGTACTCGAGGCGGAACGGCACGGCACCCTTCTTGAGTAAGACCGAGACTTCCTTACGACGGTCGCCGACCGGGCCGATGCCCTTGATCTCAGCGACGCGCTCGCCGTTAACATAGAGGGCACCGTAATCATCGCAGTCGAAGACGAAGGTATACTTACCGTCTTCGGGGGCCTGGAACTGTGCGGTCCAAACCATCGCGAAAGCATCCTTCAAGCCGGACTGTGCGGGGCTGATGATACCCGTGTTTTCGTCTTCAATCTGCGCGGGCTTCAGCTTGGAGAAATCAGGCATCTCCTTCCACTCGCCCTTATACATCGTACCGACAAGGTTCAGCAGCGCGGTCTTGGGCGGAGGGAACGGGTGATCCTTCAGGAGTTCGGCCGCGGTCCAAGGGGTGGTACGGGTCGCGGTCGCAGCACGGACCGACTTGACGAGCTCCGCCGTGACGGCACCGGCATTACCAGCAAAGGTCTTGCGCACGTAGGTTAGGGCGGCGGCGATCTTCTCGTCGCTCAACACGGCACCCTGCGGAGGCATATCAATGTTGTAGGCTTTACCCGCTACTTCAACTGGGCCGGTCATACCGTTGAGAACGATTTTGATCGAACGCTCGGCCGGGCCTTTCGGCCAATCGCTGCCGACCAAGGGAGGCAGACCGTTGAGGCCTTTGCCGTCCGGAGCGTGGCAAGCCACGCAAAGCGTGTTGTAAACTTGGGCACCGTCTTCGGCACCAAAGGATACAGTAGTGGTGGCCACGAGGGCCAGGAGCGCGGGGAATCGCATGGGGATAAGGACACTCATATTAATTGATAGTTCCGAGCAAACGAAAAAGGCCACGGAACGGGTCCGTGGCCTTCAAAAACCTTCAAATTGTCTGCTTAACGGGAGCGATACTGACCGCGGGGGTCATAAATCCACCAAGCGTCGAAGGGATTGGAGAGCGCGGGCAGTTCGAAGTAGGTGTGGCCCTTGTCGTCGGTCTTCTGAACCACGCCCGCGGCGTCCGCCTGGGCGGTGCGTGGCGTCGGCATGGCGACGACGGTCGGGGCCGGGGGGAGGAGGTCGAGGATGGCCGTCTCTTCGATGCGATCGACGATGTTATCGACCCACTTCAGTTCCTTGGCCTTCTCCCCAAATGCCTGCCAGTCGCCCGACGAATCGTTGGCATACATCTGCTTCACGAACTCCGGCAAGGTGAGGCCCATCTTCTTCGCCACTGGGGTACCGAGGCGCTCAAACCAGCGGTTGGTGAATTCAACCTGTTCCTTCAACACGGTCATATTACCGCGCGCCGAGTTGGAAACCTGGTGGTGCAGGATGATGGTGTTGGGGTAGCAATAGGAACGCTCGGCGAGGGTCGCAATCACCGCGGTCATCGAAGCAGCGAAGCCCTTCACGACGACGTAGACGGGCGCCTTCGAAGCGGCCATGGCCTTCTGAATCTGGTAACCCGCCGCGACGGAGCCACC
>CAIYAN010000229.1 GCA_903924185.1 uncultured Opitutia bacterium
GACGCTGGACCTCGCCCTCATGGTCGCAGGAACCAAGTACCGCGGCCAGTTCGAAGAGCGCATCAAGGGGATCATGGATGAGATCAAGCGTGCTAAGAACATCATCTTGTTCATCGACGAAATGCACACCATCGTTGGGGCTGGTGCGGCCGAAGGCGCGATGGATGCCTCCAATATCCTCAAGCCAGCGTTGTCCCGCGGCGAAATCCAGTGCGTCGGTGCGACGACCTTGTCCGAATACCGTAAGCATATTGAGAAGGACGCCGCCCTCGAGCGCCGCTTCCAGTCCGTGAAGGTGGATGATCCGTCGCCAGACGACGCGGTCCTCATTCTGCGCGGTATTCGTTCGAAGTACGAAGACCACCATAAGTGCGAATACACCGACGCTGCCATTGAGGCCGCCGTTCGCCTCTCGCACCGTTACATCACCGCTCGCCATCTCCCGGATAAGGCCATCGACGTGATGGATGAAGCCGGTGCCCGCGCCCGTATTCGTTCGCTGAACCTACCGCCTGAGCTCGATAAGGCCCAGGCTGACATTGACGCGGTCGTGCTCCAGAAGGAAGACGCTTCCCGTCACCAGAAGTTCGAGGAAGCCGCCAATCTGCGCGACCAGGAGAAGAAGCTCCGTGCCAAGCGCGAGAAGATGCTCGAAGAGTGGCGCAAGAAGCGCGACGAGAAGCGCATCGTCGTAGACGAAGATGAGATGCTCCATATCGTTGCCGATTGGACGGGCGTCCCGCTCAACCGCATGGAGAAGAAGGAGACCCAGAAGCTCCTCGATCTCGAGACGGATCTGCAGGGCAGCGTCATTGGTCAGGAACGAGCCTGCGAAGTCATCGCCCGCGCGTTGCGCCGCTCCCGCGCCGACCTGAAGGACCCGCGTCGTCCGATTGGTTCTTTCCTCTTCCTCGGCCCGACTGGCGTAGGCAAGACGCTCTTGGCCCGCACCCTCGCAGAGCGTATGTTCGGCGAGAAAGAAGCGATCATCCAAATCGACATGTCCGAGTACATGGAGAAGTTTACGGTCTCCCGTATGATCGGCTCGCCGCCTGGTTATGTCGGCCATGACGAAGGCGGCCAGCTGACTGAACAGGTCCGCCGGAAGCCTTACTCCGTGGTGCTCTTCGACGAAATCGAAAAGGCCCACCCCGATGTCATCCAGCTGCTTTTGCAGGCCTTGGAAGACGGTCGCCTGACCGATTCGCTCGGCCGCGTGGTCGATTTCCGTAACACGATTATCATCATGACGTCCAACGTCGGCGCGGATGTATTGCAGCGTAATAACTCCGTGGGCTTTGATGTCGGTGTGGATTCCACCCGTGACTACGAGAAGCTGAAGGAGCGCATTATGGATGAGACCAAGCGCGCCTTTAAGCCAGAGTTCCTTAATCGCCTCACGGATATTATCATCTTCCAGCAGCTCGCGAAGACGCACATGACCAAGATCGTCGACATCGAAGTCGCCAAGGTCGCCAAGCGCCTCCTCGACCTCGGCGTGAAGTTGGTCGTCAACGAAGCCGCTCGTGGCTACCTCGTCGATAACGGCTGGGACGAAAAGTACGGCGCCCGCCCGCTCCGCCGCGCGGTCGAACGTCTCCTCGAAGATCCGTTGGCCGAATCCATCTTACGCGACGACTATAACAAGGACGAGCCGGTCATCGTCTCGGTGGGCGAGAAGGGCCTAGTCTTCACGCAGAAGAAGTCGGGCGCTGATACCGAGCCCAAGGCTTAATGTCGGGTAGCCTGGTCACTGCAGGGCTCCTGGGTGCGACCGCGGTCGCACTCGGGGCCTTCGGTGCCCATGGCCTCAAGGAGCAGCTGGCCCTCATTCCGGAGGCCGGAGGCTGGTGGCAGACCGCTACGTTCTACTTGCTATCCCACGCGTTGGCTGTCGGAGCAATCGCCTCGCCCTCGGCTTGGCCCGCTCGCCTCTGGTCGGCGGGAGCGTTAATCTTCGCCGCAACCTTATACGCGATGGCCTTGGGCGCACCGCGTTGGCTCGGTGCCATCACGCCGCTGGGTGGCACGCTGCTGATTGCCGGCTGGTTGACGTTGGCTTGGTCTGCGCGGGTCCGTTATCAGTCAACTAAGTGAGCATCGCTGTGACGCTGCCTTGGGCTTGCTGAAGTAGGGCAAGGTCTTTTGCTGGTCCTGCATGACGCCCGCTGAGTTAAAACAATCGGCCCTGAAGGATGCGCGCCCGCCGGCTGGCTTGAGCGAAGCGGCCCAAGCGCTGTGGCATCTCAAGAAAGGCGATTGGGAGAAGTCACATACTATCGCGCAGGATATGGATGATGCCAATGGCGCCTGGATTCATGCTTTACTGCATCTCGTCGAGGGTGACCTCAGCAACGCTCGCTATTGGTTTGCGGAGGCGGGTCGGCCATCGGTTAAGCCCGCCCAGGCGGACGCCGTCTGGGATGAGATCGCGGGCGAAGTCTTGGCC
>CAIYAN010000230.1 GCA_903924185.1 uncultured Opitutia bacterium
AGGGGGAAACGGGCTGGGAGGCTGTCGGCAGAACCCTTTTGACCGTTCAGGCAGTTGACCCATCGAAACGGGGTCTTTTTCTTACTCGAGGTGAACATGGTTCCTAAAGGGGTTGGGGATTGAAGACAGCAGTTGATATCTGACCTAATGTCAGCACCATTGTCGGGAAATACCCGCCCTAAAGCCACCCCTAAACGATGGAAACCGAAGCCGACCAGTCCGCCCTTGAGCGCGCCCGCAATGGCGACCTCGGGGCGTACAATGAATTGGTCCTTCGTTACCAGGGGCGAATCTTCGCCAAGGTCTTCTCGTTGCTTCGCAATAGGCAGGACGCCGAGGAGATTACACAGGATACCTTTATCCGCGCCCACCGGGTCTTGGCTTCCTTCCGAGGGACGGCCACCTTTTCAACTTGGATTCACCAAATCGGCACGAATCTAGCCCGTAATCGCTACTGGTACTGGCGTCGGCGTAAGCGTGACCAGTCCATGTCGCTCGATGCGGACCTTGGGGAAGATCCCGGTGCTACCCTGCACGACATCCTCTCGGACGGTTCCCAGGGTCCTGGCCACGAAGCCGAGCATAACGAATTCGTAACAAAAGTGGCCGAGTGCATGGAACAATTAAAGCCGGAACACGCTCGTATTCTAACGATGCGCAACATCCGCAATCAGTCGTACGAGGAAATTGCCGAAGAGCTCGGCCTCTCGATCGGTACCGTGAAAAGCCGTATCAACCGGGCCCGCGAAGCCTTGCGTCAACTCATGGGAGATGAATTCCGCGAATGAGTAACGCTGAGCTGGAGTCCCTGATTCTTTGCTACCTCGATGGTACCGCCTCTCGTGAGCAGGTGGTCCGTCTGCGTAATGCCCTGCAGGCTTCCGCCGAGATTCGTCGTCGCTTTCACGCCCGTGTGCGTTTGCACAAGGCCCAGATGGCTTTCCTTCGTGGTCGGGCTGACTTAGACGCGTCGCAGGCGGTCGCCGCGCTCTCCCGTTTTGCTCAACGCGCGGGGCGAATTTTTGCCCATGCCTGCGTCCTCGCCCTCGTTTTCGTTCAGTTGCGGGTGACCTTGCCGGCTGAATATAGCGGACGGATGCTCTACGTGGTGGATGCCTTGGCGGAAGAATCCTCAGTGGAGGGGGTGACCGTCCCGTCTGCCGACTCCATGCCGCTCGCCGTGGTCGCTGAAGTGATGCCAGATGAGATGCCAGAGATGGCCCTGCCTACTTTGACGATCCCCGATATGTTCAAACCCATGGAAGATCCGGGTTTGAACGAGGCTTAAGCGGTTATCCGCCTTGCTTCCCGCCCTTAGGCCAATCTTCTGTTCTGGAGATGCAGGCCGAATCCTCCAGGCCGGAGATTAGACTCCAAGGCACCGCCGCCGCCCCAGGCGTCGGCCGGGGTCCAGCCTACCTGCTATTGCAGGGGATGGCTATCGTCGTCTGCCAGAAGGTGCCCGACGTTGAGGCCGAGCTGCGGCGCTTTGACATGGCCTTAGAGGCCACGCGCCAAGCAATCGCCAAGCTCCGGCAGGAAGTCGCTCAGAGTTTGGGTGAATCAGAGGCCGCCATCTTTGATGCACATCTCCTGGTCCTCGACGACGTCGCGCTTATCGACGACGTGAGTAAGGAAGTTCGTTCTACCGGGTTCAATGTCGAGTTCTGCTTTCAGGAAGTCGTCCAGCGCTACATCGATATCTTTGAGCGCATGGAGGATGACTTCCTTCGTGAGCGAGCCTCTGATATCCGCGATGTCACCAGCCGTGTGATGCACCATCTGTTGGGGACGCGTCCGGCCCATGCGGCGATGGCAGCCCGTCAACAGGTTGTCGTCGCCCGCGACCTCACACCTTCGGAGACCGCGGGTTTGCCGGAGGACGGTGTGTTGGCATTCGTGACTGAAGAGGGTGGTCGCACGGGACACTCGGCGATCATGGCGCGCTCGCTGGAGATTCCCGCCGTCGTCGGCGTGAAGGGCTTGATGGACGCTGTCCAGGAAGGCGATATCATCCTAGTCGATGGCGAGACGGGGGCGGTGGTCATTAACCCCACGGCTGCGACGTTAGAGGGCTATCGCGATCAAGAGCTCGCCATCCGCCGTCGGCGCGATCGCGTCATGCTCGAGATTGCCTTGCCTGACGTCACTAGTGACGGGGAAGGCTTTGCCTTGCAGGCTAACATCGGTGGCCCCGAGGACCTCGAAGACGCCCGTCTTTACTGTGCGCAAGGCGTGGGCTTGTATCGCACGGAAAACCTTTACTTGCGCTTAGATGCCTGGCCGACCGAAGCCGAGCAATATGAAGAATACGCGGAGGTTGTGCGGGAGGCCAGGGGTCGGTTAGTGACCTTTCGCACCCTCGACTTAGGGGGCGATAAGCGTTTGGGCGACCTCACCGACGAAGCCAACCCCTTCATGGGTTATCGC
>CAIYAN010000231.1 GCA_903924185.1 uncultured Opitutia bacterium
AGAAATCCGCGAGGCCCTCGCGGCCCAATGGCGCCAACAAGCTAAAGACCTCCCGGCAGCCCTCAACCGTGTCCGCGGGCAAAGTGGCGAACGCGGCAAACTCGAGCAACGACTCGCCCAACTCGAGCAAACCTTAGCCGGCGACTCCTTCCGACAACGCTTCAAGGCCGAGAAGGACGCGGGCCCAGCTCCCATTCACTGGTGGACCTTCGAGTCCGATGGCCGTGACCTGATCGGAAAACTGGATGCCCAGATGCAAGGCGGCGCCCGCATCCGTAATGGTCGCCTGATCCTCGACGGGAAAGCTGCCTTCGCCGAAACGGGGGCGACGACCGAGTCCCTGACGGCTAAGACCTTGGAGGCCTGGGTCCTTCTGCCCACCCTCGCCCAAAGCGGCGGTGGTGTCATCACCGTTGAGACGATTGGCGGAAAGGTCTTCGACTCCATCGTCTTCGCGGAGAGACAACCACAACGCTGGATGTCGGGTAGCGATAACGGCGCCCGTACCCAAAACGTCGGCGGACCTGTCGAAAAAGCAACACCGACCGAACTCGTGCACGTTGCCATCACCTATGCGGCTGATGGTAAGACGACCATCTATCGAAACGGATTGCCCTATGGGAAAGCGTACAGTCCGACCAATGAGGCGGGCGGTTTGTATGCCTTCGCCCAAGCGAAGTCCCATCTGCTCTTCGGTCGCCGGCACACCGGTGGAAACAACTCCTTCCTTCAAGGCGAAATCGAAGAGGCCCGTCTCTACGACTTTGCCCTGACAGCCGAACAAATCGCGCTCTCTTTCCGAACAGGCATCCTCCGTGGCGAAGTTCCCGCCGTCGCCGCCAGCGACGCTACGTTGCAGGCGGCCCGAGAAGAGGCGGAAAAACTTCGAGCCAAACTCCGTGAACTAAAACCGTCGGACGGGAAACTCGTCGCTGGGTTCGCCGGCGAAACCGACCCGACGCATCCTCTCCATGCTTCCGGTTTACTGCGAGTTGGCCTGCGCCCTAATCTGCCCAAGGCTGCGCCTACCGACGCCCCCGACTGGGACCTCGCGAGTGCCACGACCACCGCTTGGTCGCAGCATGGCAACGGCATGGCGGGACGAATCACTCCCGGTGAATTCCGCATCGAGACCTCGGGGCCCGACGTCCTCCGGGAGATTCTGCCTTCCGGACTCCACTCCCACACCCTCTCCACCAAACACAGCGCCGTACTCACCTCGCCGCGCTTTAAGATTACCACAGACTTCATCAGCGTGCAGGTCATGGGCCGCGGAGCTACCTTGCGCCTCATCCCGGACAACTATCCGCTCTCACCGGGAGGCTCCCGCTTCCCCAAAGCTGGGGTCAATGCTGAGCGCGCCACTTGGCTCACGCTCGATACCGCTTACCGCAAAGGATCGCACGCCTACCTCGAGCTCACCCTACCCGACGACTCACCCAACCCCGACGGCAAACTTGGCGTGGCTGGCTGGTTCGGCGTCCGCCAAGTTCGCTTCCATGACGGCAAGGTCAATGCACCCAAGGGCGAGGCAGTCATCGTCACGGCCCCGACGCTGCGCACGGTCAGTGATGTCACGGATGCCCTCGTAGACGCTGCCCAAGCGTGGGGACGCGACCAGGCCAACGAAGCCCAGGCGGCTCTCCTAGACAACGCCCTCCGGCACGGCGTGCTCGATGCGGGCCTCAATACCTCTCCAAAACTCGCCCAACTCGTCACTGAGTACCGCCGCCTCGAGGAAGCCTTAAAAACTCCACGACGCGCCCCGGGCTTCTGGGAAGCTCCGGGCTTTGACCAGCCACTCTATACCCGCGGCGACCATAATAAGCCTGCCGAACTGATTGCCCGGCGTTTTCTTGAAATCCTCGACGCCAAGCCCTTCAAGCCTGCTGGAAGCGGTCGACTAGAACTCGCCACCAAGATCAGCTCGGGCCAGAACCCGCTGACGGCCCGCGTCATGGTCAACCGACTCTGGCACCACACCTTTGGCCGCGGCCTGGTCGGTACCGTCGATAACTTTGGACGCCTCGGTGATCAACCCACGCATCCCGAACTGCTCGACTACTTGGCACAGCGATTCGTCGAAGAGCGCTGGTCCGTGAAGTCACTCCTCCGTGAGCTCTTGCTCACCGAAGCCTACCAACGCTCCAGCACGCCCGCTGAAGGCACGGCGACGCAGGATGGTCCCAACGACCTGCTTTCACACATGCGTGTCCGTCGGCTCGAAGGCGAAACCCTGCGCGACAGCTGCATCGCTTTGACGGGCCGCCTGGACGCACGCATGTACGGCCCTGGCGACAATGCCCTAGCCCCTCCGCGTGAACAGGTCCGCCGCAGCGTCTACCTCTTGATTCGTCGCAACACGCTCAACCCGCTCATCACGACCTTCGACGGCCCCAAGCCCTTCACCACGGTCGGTAAACGCGACAGCACTAATGTACCAGCGCAGTCGCTCACCCTCCTCAACGACCCCTTCATTCTCGACACTGCCCGCCGCTGGTCCGAACAACTCGAAGCCAACGCCTCCGACGAAGGCAAAGTGAATGCGCTATTCCTGCAAGCGCTTGGCCGGTCAGCCAACGCCAAGGAGCAGGCGGCGGCCGCCCGCTACTTAGCGGAACTGAAGTCCACTCCCTCGGCTAATCCCAACCAAGTATGGGCAGACTTCGCCCAATCCGTCCTTAACCTCAAGGAGTTCCTTTACGTCAAATAAGATGAATCCACTCTCCCGTCGCGAACTCCTCCGCCGCTGCTCCCTCGGCTTTGGTGGCATTGCGCTTTCCAGCTTACTCTCGACGCCAGCGTTTGGGGCGGGTACGGCGTCCACCAAGCCGAAGACCAAGGCTAAGAACGTCATCTTTTGCTACATGTCTGGGGGCGTCTCACACGTCGACTCCTTCGACCCCAAACCCGCGCTGACGCGACTGCACGGCCAGTCGATGCCCGTGCCGATTCAACGCACTGTCTTTAACAACAACGGCAAGGTCATGGGCAGCCCGTGGGAAGCCAAGCGCTACGGAAAGTCTGGGCTCGAAATGACTAATCTCTTCCCGCAGATCGCCGAGTGCGCCGATGACCTGACTATTGTCCGCTCGATGACCAGTAAGGTCAGCGAGCATGCCCAGGGGAATTACTTCTTCCATACGGGCTTCCCCTTCATGGGCCACCCCAGCGCCGGCGCTTGGCTGACCTACGGCCTCGGTTCCGAAAACCAAAACTTACCTGGCTTCGTCGTCCTGCAGAGCGGCGGTGCCGTCGTCCCGCATGGTGGCGTGGGCCTCTTCAGTAATGGCTACCTGCCTGGCCAGCATCAGGCCTCCATCCTCAAGGCGGACGGGGCCCTGGCCCTTGCTAATATCAAGCCAGGTGAAGCTGACGCCGCCCAGCGTCGCCGCCTGGGCTTTATTCAAGAAATCGACCAAGCCTTCGCGGAGACCGCTCGCGAACCACAGGTCGAGGCCGCGATTCGTAATTACGAAACGGCTTACCGGATGCAGGCCGCCGTCCCTGAGGTCTGCGACCTCAACGGGGAAACCGAAGCCACCAAGCAGATGTATGGCCTAAACTCTCCTGACAAGTTAACCGCTAGCTATGCCCGCCAAGCCCTGCTAGCCCGCCGGCTCGTGGAGCGGGGCGTCCGCTTCGTGGAGCTCAGCTGCCTCTCTGCGGGCATCGGCGCCGGCGGTGCGGCTAACCCGTGGGACCAACATGGTGCCATCGCCAAGGGTCACGGAGCCATGGCCCACCAAGTCGATCAGCCCATTGCCGCCCTCCTCAAGGACCTCAAGCAACGCGGCCTCCTCGATAGCACCATCGTCATCTTCTCAGGCGAGTTTGGCCGGACCCCCTTCTCACAAGGCAGCGATGGGCGCGATCACAACCCCTACGGCTTCAGCCTATGGGTTGCGGGCGGGGGCTTTAAACCCGGCACAGCCTTTGGGGCAACCGACGAGCTGGGTTACTACGCCGTCGATCAGCCGCTCACGGTCTATGACTTCTGGGCGACCATCCTGCATCAACTCGGACTCGACCACGAGAAACTGACCTACCGCTTTGGCGGACGGGACTTCCGCCTGACCGACGTCCACGGTCACGTAATCAAACCGATTCTGGCTTAAGTCCGACCGACTTACGAACCGCCGCGGCGGATTTCGGAGCCCTCGAAGCGAATCGAGACACGCCAGACCTTCTTCACGCGGGTCAGGATGCGGCCCGTGATAGGCTCCACGCTTTCGGGAATCTCAATGCGGTGCAGGTCCACGACCGCGTGGAAGCCACGCTCCGAGAAGATATCGATGAACATCGCGATGGCCAAAGCATCATCGAAGACCGGCGTCTCAGTATTGACGTGGGCCTGACCGGAGATGGCGTGGGAACGGATGATCGGCAGGAACTTATCCTGGATGAGGTCAATGACGCGACGGAAGGTCACCGCATGGCGGTCCGCATAGTCGTCGAGACGGCGGACGAGGTCCTGACGGGCGTGCTGGACAATCTGCGACGACAGCGGAATCGGCGAGATTAAGTCATAGGTCTCTTCCGACAGCTCCAAGGAACTCTGATACTGCAACTCCTTGATGATACGGGCCTGGACCTCGGGCAATGACCCGTGGGAGTTAATGAAGTGGTAGTGGAAGATGTCGCGCAGCGACTGCAAGGGCTCGTACGTGCGCTCCTTAAAGATACGGTAACGATTGCGGGCGGACTCCGCACTTAAGTCGGTCTTGCGAATCTCGGGCATCGGCGCCCCGTCGACCTTCGCACGCTCGCTGAGGGCGAGGGCCTCGGCACCACGCTTTAATTGCCGGCGGACGGATTCGTTCTCATCGACAAACAGGACAAGGATATGAAAATGGGGCTTCGGGAAGCGGACGCCCTCGGGGGAATGCCGAAACTCCTGGCGCAACTCATTCAGCCGAGCGAAGAGGTGCTTTAAGCACTCTACCTGGACAATCGAACGGGGAAAACCGTCGACGACGGCCCCGGTCTCAAACTGCGGCTCTAAGAGCTTGCGGAAGAGCAACTCCACCACTTCGCGGTCGCCCACCAGCATACCCGCATCGATTCGCTTCTTGGCTTCGGGACTATCCAGAAGGTCACTGACCACGATGGGCTCAGCGCCGTAGTCGCGATACTGCAGAATGAACTGCGTGTTGGTGCCCTTACCTGCACCCGGGGCACCGTTCAGCCAGAAGATCTCCCGGGGAAACGCCAGCTTGGCTCGGCCGAACTCGCGCTCTAAGGAAGCCCAGACGGAGTCGAAGATGATTTGGGCATCTTTGACTTCTAAATCTGAGACCGAACTACCGGAAGGCCTAGTTTGA
>CAIYAN010000232.1 GCA_903924185.1 uncultured Opitutia bacterium
CCTGCGTTTCCAGAAGAAGTCCACCGACGCCGGTGCTACCTGTGAGGTCCTCATCCGCGAAGGGGCGGGCCACGGTGGCTGGAAAGAAATGGGTGAAGACAACGCACGCATGGCCGAATGGATTGACCTGCACCTCTTGAGTAAGCCGCCCGCCAAGCCCTTTAATAATTCGGTCTCCAAACTTCCCAGCACGACCCCGGCAAAGAAGTAGGCCAGGCCAGGGGGCAGGCAGGCATAGGAGCTAGCGGATACACCTTTGCATCCGTTCTTCCGCGTACCTCCCCCGACCGGGGAGAACCTACGCCCTTTCCCTTGGCTAGGCACCCAGTTGCTCAGGTGACTCCCAAGCCGTCTCTTTCTCTTGCGACCTATCCACTGACTTCCTAAACCTACCCTTATGTCTTCTGGTTGCCGCCTCATCCTCGCCCTCGACGTCGAAACGAAAGAGGAAGCCTTGGCTTTGGCTCGTCCTTTGGCTGGCAACTTAGTCTGGGTGAAGCTCGGCCTCCAGCTCTTCACCCGCCACGGTCCCAGTATCGTCGACGAATTTCATGCGCTCGGTTTCAAGGTCTTCCTTGACCTTAAACTGCACGACATCCCCAACACGGTAGCCTCGGCCATTAAGAGCCTCAAAGGTCGCCCTTGTTCGCTGCTGACGCTACATGCGGCCGGTGGCCCGGAGATGATCGCCCGTGCCCGTGAGGCGGCCGACATCGCCCTCCCCGACTGCCAACTGCTGTCGGTCACGGTCCTCACCTCGATGGACCAAGCCCAACTCACGGCCATCGGCGTCCAACGCACCCCTGAAGAGCAGGTCCGCCTCCTCGGCCGCATGGCTATTCAAGCGGGTTCGCACGGCCTCGTCTGTTCGCCATTGGAACTCCCGATGCTCCGCGCAGAACTGGGCACTGACCCCGCGCTGGTCACGCCTGGCATTCGCTATCCCGATGCCGCGGGCGACGATCAGAATCGAGTGATGACGCCCGCCCAAGCGGCCGCCGCGGGCGCTAGCTTCATCGTGGTCGGTCGGCCGATTCTTAAGGATAAGGACCCGGCCGCCAAGACCCTGCAGATTCGCCGTGAAATCGGCGAAGCCTCGTGAGCGCGCCCGACGACATCCTGATTCTCCTCGCTGCAGGTTCCGCCCAGCGGATGCAGGCGACCGTCGACGACAAGATTACCGCCCCTCTGGCTGGGCTGCCCGTTTTTCTGCATTCGCTGAAGACCTTCCAAGCCACTGGCTTGATTAGCCGAGTGGTTATTACCTACCGCAACGAAGAGCAAAAAGCCCGGATGCTGACGTTGCTCGCGGCACACCCTAACGGGGATCTGCGCATCGACTTCGTTCCCGGTGGCGACTCACGGCAGGCTTCGGTCTTAGCTGCGCTGACGGCCTGCGAAGGCCATACCGGCCTCGTTCATATCCACGATGGCGCCCGTCCGCTCGTGACGGCCGAAGCTATCCGCAAGGTCCGCGAGAAAGCCCACGAGATGGGCGGAGCCATCCTCGCTGGCCGCGCGGCCGACACCGTTAAAATCGCCAAAGAACACTCGGCCTCGGTGGGCAGTTCGCCGGACCGGGCCTTGGTCTGGACCGCGGAAACGCCCCAAGTTTTTCGCACGGCCATCGTCCTGAAAGCTTACCGTAAAGTTTCTGAACTCGGTCGTAAAGTTACTGATGACAGCTCCGCCGTCGAATTTGTCGGGCAAGATGTGGCCTTAGTGGAAAACCCGTCAGTCAACTTGAAGCTTACGCGGCCCGCCGATTTCGTCCTCGCCGAGGCGATTCTAAAGACGCGTTAAGCGCTTAGTAGCCGGACTGGCGTAGGACGAGATCGAGCTTGGTCTGGAAGTCGGCGATGTCTGGCTGGCTGGGACGATAACCAGGGACGCGCGGGACGACACCTGGGCGTCCTTCCATATCGATATACCAATCGGCTAACTGGCCATCGGAGAAAGTTACCGATCCACTGACCATCGTGGCCTCGCGAGCCAAAGCATCGATTTCGACCTTCACGTTCGACGGACCGACCGGGACGGCATCCGCTGGAGCCGCCGGCTCGGTAGCATCGACGCCGGCCGCTTCGGTCGGAGGCAGTTCTTCAACGACAGCCTCGGCCTTCTTGGGCTCTTCCTTCTCTTGGAGGGTAAGGTTAAGGTCATCGACTAGGAAACGGACGTCTAAGAAGGTCATAGAAATCCCGAGCTCGGAGGAGAGCCGACCTTGAATCACCGAAAGGGTCGAACCCTCGGCCACCCATTGGGAGACCTTGGTAATTTGTGCGGGGGTCAATTTAGCCATACCCCAACCTGTGCAGTTAAAATGTGTTTTTCAA
>CAIYAN010000233.1 GCA_903924185.1 uncultured Opitutia bacterium
AACACGGTGCTGTCCTTGATGGCGAACTGGATGTTCATGAGGCCGATGACCCGGAGGCGCTTGGCGAGCGCATGCGTGATGCGACGGACTTCGTCGATGATGGCCGGCGAAAGGGTGTGCGGAGGAAGCACCATGCCGGCATCACCGGAGTGCACGCCCGCGTGTTCGACGTGCTCGAGCATGCCGCCGATGACGGTCGTCTCGCCGTCGGAGATGGCGTCGACATCGAGCTCGATGGCATCTTCGAGGAACTTATCGAGCAGCACCGGCTTGCCTGGGGCGACGTCGAAGGCTTCGCGCACGACGGACTTTAGTTCATCCATACCGTAGACGATGAACATGCCACGGCCACCCAAGACGAAGGACGGGCGGAGCAAGACTGGGAAGCCAATCTCTTCGGCGGCTTGGTAAGCTTCTTCAGCGGAAAGCGCCGTCTTGTTCACCGGCTGGCGGATATCCAATTCGGTGAGGATATCCTTAAAGAGCTGGCGGTCTTCGGCGAGGGCGATGCTGGCGGGCGACGTGCCAACAACGGTGACGCCATTGGCTTCGAGGTCAGCGGCGAGGTTAAGCGGCGTCTGCCCGCCGAACTGTACAATCGCACCGATGCACTTTTCCGTGCGGTAGATTTCTAGGATATCCTCGAGCGTCAGCGGCTCGAAATACAGACGGTCGGAAGTATCATAGTCCGTCGAGACGGTCTCCGGATTGGAGTTCACCATCACGGTTTCGTAGCCCGCCGCGCGGAGTGCGTAGGAGGCGTGGACGCAGCAATAGTCGAACTCGATCCCTTGGCCGATACGGTTCGGGCCACCACCGAGGATCATGACCTTCTTCTTATCGGAAGGCCGGACCTCGGATTCGTCGCCGTAGGTCGAATAGAAATACGGCGTGAACGATTCGAACTCGGCGGCGCAGGTATCGACGAGGCGGAAGACGGTCTTAATCCCGGCAGCATTGCGCTGGGCGTAGACTTGGGCCGGGGCGATGCCCGTGGCGTGCGCAATTTGGCGATCCGCGAAACCGGCTTCCTTGGCCTGACGAAGCAGGTCGACGCTGACGGACTTACCAGCCGCTTTGAGCGCAAGCTCGATGTCGACGATACCCCGGAGCTGACGGAGGAACCAAGGGTCAATCTTGGACAGGTCGAAAATCTCCTTCTCGGTAAGACCAGCGAGCAGCGCATAGCGCAGGAAGAACGGCCGCTCCGGATTCGGGCGAGCGAGGCGGGCGCGAATCTCGGTAAGGTCAGCGTAGGAATCGTCGCCGTACTTACCCCCGCAACCGAAGCCCCAAGCGCCGATTTCGAGCGAACGGAGGGCCTTTTGGAAGGACTCCTTGAAGGTACGCCCGATGGCCATCGCTTCGCCGACGGACTTCATAGCAGATGTGAGCGTGGTGTCGGCGCCGACGAACTTCTCGAAAGTGAAGCGCGGGATCTTCGTGACGATGTAGTCGATGGTCGGCTCGAAGCAGGCCGGGGTCGATTTCGTGATATCGTTCTGGAGCTCGTCGAGCGAGTAGCCAACGGCGAGCTTGGCGGCGATCTTAGCGATCGGGAACCCGGTCGCCTTGGAGGCGAGGGCTGACGAACGCGAGACGCGCGGGTTCATCTCGATGACAATCATGCGGCCGTTGGCCGGATTGACGGAGAACTGGATGTTCGAGCCACCCGTCTCGACGCCGACGGCGCGGATGACGGCGAAGGAAGCATCGCGCATCAACTGGTATTCTTTGTCGGTCAGCGTGAGCGCCGGAGCGACGGTGATGGAGTCGCCCGTGTGGACGCCC
>CAIYAN010000234.1 GCA_903924185.1 uncultured Opitutia bacterium
GCGGCGGTTAGTCGGCGGCCTCCTCCGCGTGGGCGAGGGCAAGATGCCGCCCGAGCGTCTGTTGTCGTATCGCGAGGAAAAGGTCATCACCGCCGAAATCCCGACGGCCCCGCCCCGCGGCCTGTTCATGGATAAGGTCTTATACGACCCAGCTGATCTGCGCCCCAAGAAGTAACCTTAAGCCGAGATTAAGGCCTCGAAAATATAGTCCGTATTTAACTGCAACTCACTGGCTTGGGCGGGTTTCTATGGTTAACAAATCTCTCATGAAGACTCGACTCATCCTTAGCCTGCTCTGCACTAGCCTCAGTCTGGCTGCCGCTGAAACCACGCCCCCGCCGGCCGCTACCAAGCCGGCGGCGCCGAACACGCCAGGCATCCCGGATGTCATCGCCCTTTTCGACAAGCGGGCGCTGGTGAAGCCAATCACGGAAATGGAAGGCACCCTGACCGACGGCTCCAAGTCCATCGTCTATAAGATCGTCGTCCGCTCTCTCCCGCCCGACCATGAAATGGGTCCGTGGGCTCCGGCGACGCTCAAGGACAAAGGCGGCTACTGGGAAGACACCGTTGATAAGAAGATGTACCGCATCGATGCCGAGTACCTGAAAATCTTAAACAAGCGTGGTTGGGAAATGTTCAATGCCGACGGCACAGTGCGCCGCACGAAGGACCGGACGGAGTTTGATAAAGTGGCCCGCCAGGAGCTGGGTGGCTGGACCTATGAGCAGGCCAAAGAAAACGGCGTGGTGAACTCGATTATCGAACTCAAGCCGCTCGAACAGATCGTCACGATTTTCATCCCAAAGAACCCGAAGGCGACTGCCAAGGTCACGCCGCTGCGCCAAGCGAAGTTCTCCCCGCGCTCGGGCCTCGGGCTCAGCACAAACGGCATCCGCTTCTTCCCGCCCGAACCCGTCGATCGCATCACGGCCTTTCATAATATCGCCCCGATGGACCCCCAAGGCGGCCACACCGGCTTTGGCCACGAATACCACTATCACCGTGCGCCGTCGGTGATGAATGAAGATAAGTCCGGCAAGATCGTTGGCTTCGCCCTCGATGGCTTCGCTATTCGTGGCCCCACCGAAACGGACGGCAGCAAGCCCAAGAATCTTGATACGATTAACGGTCATGAACACGACGGCCTACCCTACCACTACCACGTCAGCGATAAGTGGCCCTACGTGGTGGGCGGCTTCAAAGGCCCGCTCGGTACGGCCGGCCTCGGCGATCTCGATATCTGCGACGCGACGAAGACCTCCAACGGCCCTGGTGGCGGTGGCGAAGGCAAAGGTGGCAAGAGCGGCGGCGCCAAGAAAGGCCCACCGAGCGGCGGTAAAGGTGGCCCTCCAGCCGGTAAATAATTCGCGATGCGACTACTGCTCCTCGTTTGCTTCGGGCTAATCAGCTCGCAGGCCTTGGCCCAAAAAGCCAATGGCCCAACCAACATCTTGGTGCTTATGGCCGACGATCTGGGCTGGAACGGCGTCAGTTATCATAACCCCAAGATGACGACACCGGCTTTGGCTAAGTTAGCCAAGGAAGGCGTGCAGTTAGAACGCTTCTACGGCTATCCGGTCTGTAGCCCCGCACGCTCGGCCCTACTCTCCGGCATGATGCCCCGGCGGTTCGGCGTGACGGACGTCGTTGGCCCCGGCCAACAGGGCATCCCTAAGGGAACGCCGACCCTAGCTTCTAGCCTGCAGAAAGCAGGCTATGCGACCTCGCTCATCGGCAAGTGGCACCTGGGCACTAACCCGGGCGCCTTGGGGTATGGCTTTGATCACTTCTATGGCTTCACCGGTGCGGAGGTGGATTACTTCAAGCACACTAACCAGCGCGGCCAGACGGATTGGTGGCGGGACAATAAGCAGGTCGAAGAAGAAGGCTACACGACGACGCTCTTTGCGGATGAAGCCATCAAACAACTGAAGAAGCGCGACCCCAAGAAGCCCTTCTACCTCCAGGTCGCCTTTAACGCTCCGCACGCCACCCTGGCGGCGCCGAAGGAGCTCACCGACAAGCACAAGTCAGATGGTCTTTATAACGCCGTGGTCGATGGCCTCGATCAAGGCATTGGACGAATCTTGGCGGCGCTCGACGAACAAGGCCTGCGGGAAAACACGTTGGTCATCTTCTTCTCGGACAATGGGGCCTCCCGGCGAATGAGCGCCAACACTCCCTTGAAAAACGGGAAAGACACGGTGTTCGAAGGCGGCATCCGCACGCCCGCCATCATCCGCTGGCCTGGCAAGACCCCGGTCGGCGTAATGAGTCAACAGCCCGTCGCCGTGCACGACCTGTTCCCGACCATCTTTGCGGCGCTCGCCCTGCCCCTCCCGAGCGAACTCAAACTGGATGGGTCTAATCAGTGGTCCGCCCTATCGACCGGGAAGACGCTCCCTCGACCGGCCTTCCTCATCGCCGCGCAAGATATCGCGTACATCGATGGCGACTGGAAAATCGTCGAAACCAGCGACGGCGTGCGCTCCCTTTTTAACCTAGCGAAAGACATCGGCGAAGAGAAAGACCTCGCGTCCGAACAAGCCGAAGTCCTGAAATCGCTGGGCACCAAACTTGACGAACTGAAGAAAGGCCTACCCGCCGCTTCCGAGCGACGCGCGGTCGGCCCAGCCGGCAAAGGGCCTGGTGCTGCTGGCGCGGGCAAGGGACCGGCTGGCAAAGGTAAAGGAGTTCAAAAATAAGTCCTTAATCTCTCCCTAAGGGTATAACTGGTAAACTGACAACATGACCACTCGCATACTTCGACTCACGCTCGCCTGCCTCTGCACCACCGTCCTTTTTGCTGACGGACCCGAGGACAGTAAAGGCCCAGAGCCAAAGGGTAAGAGCGGCAAAGGCGTTAAAGGGGCCGACGGTGCTAAGAACGCTATCGATCTCGTAGCGGCCGCGAAGCCGACGAGCAATCCAACCCCAACTTTCACCCTGACTAGCCCGGTCATCAAAGATGGGGCGGCCCTGCTGACTGAATTCACGGGCGACGGCGCGGGTGCTAGCATACCCTTGGCTTGGGCTAACGTGCCTAAAGGCACGGTCTCACTCGCGCTCGTCATGCACCACCTCGACCCCGAGGGTAAGACCAAGATTTACTGGCTGATGTATGACATCGACCCGAAGACGACGAACGCGGGCAAGAATGCGACTGACTTTGGAAAGATGGGTCTCAGCACCGTCCATAATCGCGTCGAATATGCCCCGCCCCACTCCAAGGGCCCTGGTCTCAAGAAATACGTGCTCACGCTCTTTGCGTTATCCGCTAAGCTCAACCTAGCGGACGCCACCCAGCCAGTTACCGTCGAGGCCTTATTGCCTGCGATGAAAGGTAAGGTCCTCGGTGCGGCAGACTTAAACGTCACGTATACGCGACCAGCCACTGCGTCCGCTGAAGAAGAAAAACGCCCGGCACGCAAGGGCCCGCCGGCCGCCGCTAAGGGCGAATAAGCCTCGGTTGCGAATTGCCTGCGGCTCCGCCCGCACCTAGACCCGACCCGTGTCCCTTGTCCGTTCACTCTTTCTCGCGGTCTTCCTCCTCCTCACGGCTTCGCTGTCGGCGCATCCCGAGTGGAAGGAGGCTTACTGCATCGGCGTCATCGACGATGAGTATGTCTTTGATTTTAAGGTCAAGTTTGACGC
>CAIYAN010000235.1 GCA_903924185.1 uncultured Opitutia bacterium
ACTGCACACCCGTCTGCTGCGGGCGCATCTCTTCCCTGGTTTCGATGCCCTCTGGCCAGGCAAGTTCATTAATGTCACCAATGGCGTGACCCCGCGGCGCTGGATTCGGGGCTGCAATCCGACCCTCGCCGCCTTGTGCGATGAAGTGGCGGGACTTGGCTGGGAGAAGCAGTTGAACAAGCTCCGCGCCTTGGATGCCTTGGCGGACAAGCCGGCTTTCCAAGACCGTTTCTTGGCCATCAAGCACGCTAATAAGGTCAAGTTAGCGGCGCGGATTAAGGAACTGGTCGGCGTCGAGGTTTCGCCCGATGCCTTGTTCGATGTGCAGATCAAGCGGCTCCATGAGTACAAGCGGCAGCACCTTAACTTACTGCATATTCTGCATCTTTACCGAAAAATCCTCAATAACCCGGAGGCACACGTGCAGCCGCGGGTATGTATTTTCGGTGCGAAAGCCGCCCCCGGCTACGCTTTGGCGAAGCATATCATCCATGCAATCAATCGCATCGGCGCCGTCATCAATAATGATCCGCGCGTTCGTGGCATGTTAAAGGTAGTCTTCTTGCCCGACTACCGCGTCTCGCTCGCTGAGCAGATTATCCCGGCGGCCGATTTGTCCGAGCAGATTTCCACGGCAGGTAAGGAGGCCTCGGGAACGGGTAATATGAAACTCGCCCTCAACGGGGCCGTGACCATCGGTACGTTGGATGGAGCTAATGTCGAAATTCACGAAGAAGTGGGCGACGAAAATATTTTCATCTTCGGTCTGCAGGTTGAGGAGGTCGCGGAGCTCTACGCCCGCGGATATTCCCCCGAGGCGGTCTTACACTCCGATCCCGAGTTAGCAGCCTTGTTGGATTGGCTCCGCTCGGACGCCTTTACCCCCGAGCAGCCTGGAGCCTTAGCGCCGGTCGCAGATTCGCTGGTTGCTGGCGGCGACCCGTATCTCGTCTTGGCTGACTTCCGCAGCTACGTGGAAGCTCAGGGTAGGGCAGAGCAGGCCTTCGCTAACCGTCGTCGTTGGGCGGCCATGGCCATTCGCAACGTTGCCCGTTGTGCTAAATTCTCCTCGGACCGGTCTATTGCCGACTATGCTAAGCATATTTGGCAGGCGAAATCCCAGCCCATTCCCCGTTAAGTCAGGGTTGAGGTCGGGCCGGAACCCCCTCAATCTCTCGGGGTCGTGTCCTTCCGCCCCTCCACCATCGCCTTCCTAGTCGCTTGCGCGTCTGGCTGGCTATGTCTGGTTTCGGCGGCCGAGAAACCTAAGGTCTCTGGGTATACCGTGACGGCCGAAGGCGGTGTCGAAGGGACCCAGGTCATCCGTTACGATGCGGATGGACGTCCGATTGACCCCAGCGCCCCGCTGGCACCCAAGACAACCATCGGCGGTACTCGCCCTGCCGAGCGTGCGCCTGGGCAGTCTTTGCCAGGTTCGAGTAAGGTCGAGTCCACTGGCGGTAGTTCTCAGGATCTGGTCTCGGCGGATGGTCGTCGCCTCAATGGTTTTTCGATGAGCGGAAAGAATCCGTTCAGTAATGGTAATAAGATGGTCGACCCCACCGTGGATGTTGACTCCGCGCTGAAGAATGCGGCGAAGGGCTCCAACCTCATCGAGAAGCGTTACGAAACTAAGTCCGCGGAGCTCGGCGGCGAACGGCCATACTCGCGCGAGAATTTGGTCACCATGGATACTTGGAGCGGCAAGTTCGATACTTTTGGTCGCAAGAAAGCGGAAGTAGATTTGGTGGATACCTTTGAGCGCGGTAATGCGCAGGAGAAGAACTTGATTGAAGTAAAGTCGGTCGAGCGGCCGACTTCCCCGTGGGCGCGTCGTACCGCCGATGTCGCTGGTTGGGACGAGCGCCTGACCACCGAATCAAACAGTCGCTACAACGTGGCCCCGCTGATGGCTTCCGATCGTGCGAAGCCCAAGTCCGTCGATCAAATCTCCATGCAGGACATTAATCGCTACCAATTCCGTCGTAATCGCTCGACGGACGCTGGTTTGCCGGTGGTTCCAGTCGGTACCGATCAGGTCAAAACGAGGGGTTCTGAAGGAAAGTAGCCCGTTTTTCGCCTCGCAGTTAGGTTCGGTCGGCTCAATCTTGCGTGCTTCCCCTCATGAGCGACGCTCAAACTAGGCCTTCCGGTAGTTCGGTCTCAGATTTAGAAGTCAAAGATGCCCAAATCATCTTCGACTCCGTCTGGGCTTCCTTAGAGCGCGAGTTCGGCCGAGCCAAGCTGGCGTTTCCCCGGGAGATCTTCTGGCTGAA